>CAXBKM010000110.1:0-6519 GCA_963976265.1 uncultured Maricaulaceae bacterium | reverse complement strand
GACCGCAGCGCAGATGGTACGCAACTGATCGAGCACCGGCTGACCCTGCATGCCTGGACGCGTCATGGCGGCCGCCGCGAAGCCAAGGAAATCATCGAAGCGATGCGCGCCGCCGCCCACGAGGAGGTTTTTGCTCTGGACGGAGAGTGGACGCTGGTGTCGTGCCGCGCCGTCTATGCCGATGCTTTCCGGACCGCCGATGCGCGCATTGCCCACGGCGTTTTGCGGTTCAAGGCGGTAATTCAAAAAGCGAACTAGGAGACACAAATGACCGCCCAAAGCGGAAAAGATATCTTGCTCAAAATTGGCGATGGTAGTGATCCGGAAGCGTTTACCTCCGTCGCCGGGTTGCGCGCTAAGACGATCTCGCTCAACGCCCGCACGATTGACGCCACGCATGCCGATAGTCCCGGCGCATGGCGCGAAT
The DNA here is from genome assembly GCA_963976265.1 of uncultured Maricaulaceae bacterium. Lineage (GTDB taxonomy): Bacteria > Pseudomonadota > Alphaproteobacteria > Caulobacterales > Maricaulaceae > Hyphobacterium. The sequence goes on along the minus strand of CAXBKM010000110.1, from coordinate 6,092 downwards.
TGATGGCGGGCGCGGGCATGAAAACCTGTGCCGTTTCAGGGTCCGGCATCTTCGTGGATGCCGCTGCCGATGAAACCGTGCGTCAGGCCTTTTTCAATCAAACAGCTGAAAACTGGCAATTGATCATCCCGGATTTCGGCACGATTGAGGGACCATTTCTGGTTGCGGCACTGGAATATTCAGGCCGTCATGACGGGGAGGCGGCCTATGCGATCAGTCTGGCGTCTGCGGGCGCGCTGAGCTTCTCGGGCGCATGACGAATTCTCATCGCGGCGAGGTCAGCCTCGTCATAGACGGGGTAGAGCGCACCCTGTGTTTGACGCTGGGCGCACTGGCCGAAATTGAAACGGCGCTGGGAACCAGCGGATTTGCGGACATGGCCGAACGTCTGAAACGATTGTCGGCGAGTGATCTGGTTGCTGTTCTCGCGGCTCTGCTGCGCGGTGGCGGAGAGGATAGCGCCGCGCGCGTCCTGGCAAGTGCGAAACTCGATTTTGCCGATGCCGCACGCGCGGTTGCCGATGCCTTTGAGCAAGCCTTGTGACCGCCATTCCGTTTCCCGATTGGGTGCGCCTGGCGATGCGGATGGGATTACCGCCATCTGAATTCTGGTCGCTGTCCTTGAAAGAATGGCGCGTTCTGACCACCGGCGATTTCATTCAACCGCTTCACCGCGCTGCGCTCGACACGCTTCGGGCGCGCTATCCCGATTGATGATCAAGCGAGTCTATCCATGAAGCTTTCCGATGATGAAACCGAACATATTGAAGCCAATGCTGAGCGAGCGGGCGATGCGCTGTGGGCGCTCGCTGATGGCCCAGGGCGTGAAGCCAGCGAAGCGTTAAGTCAGGCATTTGAGCGCGCGGGATCGTCGATTGAGAGCGCCCTGTCGCGGGCCGCGCGCACCGGCGAGCTGAGCTTTTCGGCCATGGCAGATGCTGTGCTTCGTGATCTCTCGCGGCTGGCGGCAGAGCGGTTCGTGACAGGTCCGCTGGAATCCCTTGTAAGTGATCTGGCGTCAAATCTGCCGTTTTTCGGCGCGCGCGCCGACGGTGGGCAGGTGACGCCCGGTGGTGGTTATCTGGTCGGAGAACGCGGCCCGGAAATTTTTACCCCCGCGAGTGCGGGAGCCATCAGCTCTACCGCGCCAATAACGGTCAATATCACGCTCGGAGCAGGGGCAGACATTTCCGCCATTCGTCGCTCTGAAGGACAGATCGCGACCGCGCTGGCGCGCGCCGTGACCAAGGGAGCGCGGCGACTATGAGCGCTTTTCACGAAATACAATTTCCGTTTTCAGTGTCGCTGGGTGCGCGCGGCGGTCCGCAGCGGCGTACCGAAATCGTTACGCTGGGGTCCGGGCGCGAGGAGCGCAACACGCCCTGGGCGCATTCCCGGCGGCGCTGGAATGCCGGACCGGGCGTTAAAACGCTGGATGATCTGCATACGCTTATCGCGTTCTTTGAAGCGCGCTACGGCCAGCTATACGGGTTTCGGTTTCGCGATCCGCTCGATTTCAGGTCGTGCCCGCCATCGGCCAGTATAAGCGCCACAGATCAACCGCTTGGGACGGGGGACGGAGTCAGGACCGATTTCCCCCTGATCAAGCGATATGTCAGCGGCGACCAATCGGTTGATCGATTCATCACCAAGCCTGAAGCCGGCAGTATTCGGATTGCCATCGACGGTGATGAACAATCCATGGGCGAAGATGTCATGGTCGATGATACGACCGGCATCGTCTCGTTTGTGATTGCACCGCCTGGCGGGGCTGTGCTGTCCGCGGGCTATGCGTTTGACTGTCCCGCGCGTTTTGATGTGGATCAGTTGGCGATTTCTCTGGACGCATTCGGAGCTGGCGATGTTCCCGACATTCCTGTCATTGAACTAAAGCTCTGATTACATGTTGAATATTCCAACAGATATGCAGACCCGGCTCGACACCGGGGCGACGACAATGTGCTGGTGTTGGCGCGTGACGCGGGCCGATGATCAGGTTTTCGGTTTTACTGAACATGATCGCGATTTGATCGTTGACGGGATGAATTTCCAGGCCGCGACAGGCTTTGTCCCCGGCGATATGGAACATACATCAGGGTTTGCCACCGATCAGGCCAGCCTGTTTGGAACGCTCAATACCGATACGATCACCGAGGCCGATCTTGCCAGGGTCATCTGGGATGGCGCGCGCCTTGATGTCCTGCGCGTGGACTGGGCGGACCCATCGCTTTTCGTTCAGGTCTGGACCGGAGAGTTTGGCGATATTCGCCGGGACGTTTGAGGTCGATGTGCTTGGGCATTCCTATCGTCTGGAGCGCACAATAGGCCGCTTATATTCACGCCATTGCGATGCCGAACTGGGTGATGACAAGTGCGGTGTCGATATAAATGCGGCGGCAAACACGGGGACCGGATCCGTTACTCAGATCACAAACCCGACGAGTTTTCAGATTGATGATTTGGCCGGGTTTTCATCGGGCTGGTTCGCGGAAGGCAGCCTGATCTGGCAAAGCGGTGACAATGCCGGAACATCGTCAAGGGTGCGGGTTCATCGCAATTCCGGCCTCGCAACCATTCTTGAAATTCTGGAACCACCCTTCGCCGCGATCCAGATCGGTGACACGGCTAAAGTTTTTGCGGGTTGCGATAAATGCCGGGAAACCTGCCGAGACAAGTTTTTGAATACGCTCAATTTTCAAGGCGTCCCCTTCATGCCCGGTAATGATGCGCTCATTGCGTCGCCCTCCAGCCAGCCGATCAAGGATGGCGGATCAAGAAACCTGATCGAATGACCGGATTTGACCAGAGGGCGATGATCCTCGCCGAAGCGCGCAGCTGGATCCAAACACCTTACCTCCATCAAGCCAGCAACAAGGGTATTGGCTGTGACTGCCTGGGTTTGGTGCGCGGTGTCTGGCGCGCGCTACACGGTGCAGAACCCGAAGCCTTGCCGCCATACTCACCCGATTGGGCGGAACGCCATGGCGCGGAGATATTGCTGCTTACTGCGCGGCGCTGGCTGCGTGAAGTCCCGACAAATCAGGCAAGACCGGGTGATGTATTGTTGTTCCGTCCTCAAGCCAACGCACCGGCAAAACACTGCGCGATTCTGGGACGTCCTGACACGATTATTCATGCCTATTGGGGGAAGGCTGTCGCCGAAACGTCATTGTCGAAATGGTGGCTGAGGCGATTAGTTGCGGTTTTCCAATTTCCTTCACAAGTGAATTAACATGGCTCAACTCGTACTCGGCGCCGCCGGATCCGCGATTGGTGAAGCGGCGTTGCCCGAAGGGTTAAAACTGCTGGGCTCGCATATTACGGGTGAAGCCATCGGTGGCTTTGTCGGCGCGACACTCGGTGGATATGTCGACGGCGCTTTCTTTGGCCAGTCTCGCCGTTATGGGCCGCGCCTGTCCGAGCTCCATTTGCAGGCCTCTACTGATGGTGTTGCGATTCCGTTGGTTTTTGGTCGCGCCCGGATTGCCGGTCAGGTGATTTGGGCGGCGCGCCTGAAGGAAATCGCAGAAAAATCCAGTTCTGGTGGCAAGGGGGGCGGTCCAACACAAGTCGATTACCGATACTCAATCAGTTTTGCGGTGGGGCTTTGCGAAGGTGAGATATCCGGTCTTGGCCGTATATGGGCGAATGGCGCGCTTCTGGATCAAAGCGGCGTCAATTACCGCTTGTATAGCGGTTCACAGGATCAACTCCCTGACCCGCTGATCGAGGCCATCGAAGGCGCGAGCAATACACCCGCCTTCAGGGGGCTCGCCTATATTGTGTTCGAGGATTTGCCGCTTGATGCCTATGGCGCGCGCATTCCCAACCTGTCCTTTGAAGTGTTCCGGTCGCCGCAAACTGCCGGTGAAAGTCTGCGTCTTGAAGACCGGATTCACGGTGTCGACCTGATCCCGGCATCGGGTGAATTCGCCTATTCAACACAACCAATTGTCCGTGAAATTAGCCCCGGACGCGACGCGCCGGAAAATCAGAATAATGGTCGGGGGCAGGCCGACCTTTTGTGTGCCCTGGATGATCTGGAAGCTCAGCTGCCCAACTGTAAATCCATCCTGCTGGTTTCGGCCTGGTTTGGTGATGATTTGCGTTGTGGTGCGTGTTCCATTCGTCCCGGCGTCGAAACACGCAACAAGGTGACCCGCCCCATCAGTTGGCAGGTTGCCGGTCATGACAGAACGAGTGCCTATCTGATCACACAAATCGATGACAGGCCGGTCTATGGTGGCACACCGAGTGATCAGACACTGATTGCCGCGATGCAGGAGATGAAAGCACGCGGTTTCTCTGTTTCCCTCTATCCGTTTATTCTCATGGATATTCCCGGAGGCAATGGATTGCCCGACCCTTGGGGTGGGGCCGAACAGGCCGCTTTTCCATGGCGCGGGCGCATTACATGCGACCCGGCCCCGGGGGTTTTTGGCAGTGTTGATCAGACGGCCGCCGCCAGGACCCAGGTCGATAATTTCTTTGGGACCGCTTCTGCCGGTGACTTTTCAGTGTCAGGCGATGCGATCGCCTATTCCGGGCCGTCTGAGTTTGGTTTCAGGCGCTTCATCCTTCATCATGCGGCATTGGCAAAAGCAGGCGGGGCCGATGGATTTCTGATCGGGTCCGAAATGCGCGCCCTGACCCAAATTCGCGATGATGCCGGATTCCCGGCTGTTGATCAGCTATGCGCGCTGGCGGGCGAGGCGCGGGCCGTGCTCGGCTCGAATGTCAGGCTGTCCTATGCCGCCGACTGGTCAGAGTATTTTGGCTATCATCCCCAGGATGGCTCAGGCGATGTCTGGTTTCACCTTGATGATCTGTGGGGGCATCCTGACATCGATGCCATCGCCATCGATTGGTATGTGCCGCTGTCAGACTGGCGCGATGGCGGTGATCATCTTGACGCTGCGCTGACGAAACGGCCGCATGATGTCGACTATCTGTCCGCCAATATGGAAGGCGGGGAAGGCTATGACTGGTATTATGCCAGTACCGGTGACCGGGACGCCCAAATCCGATCGGACATCAGCGATGGGGCTTACGACAAGCCCTGGATCTATCGCTACAAGGATATCCGAAACTGGTGGTCGAATCCGCACTACAATCGCGTCGGCGGAGTCGAGCTGGGTTCTGGCACGGCGTGGGTCCCACAGTCCAAACCGATCTGGTTTACAGAGATGGGGTGCCCGGCCATCGATAAGGGCGCGAACCAGCCCAATGTTTTTGTTGACCCGAAGAGCGCAGAAAGCTCGCTGCCCTATTATTCTGATGGATCTCGCGATGACTTGATTCAACGCCGTTATCTCGAAGCGACACTGGCCTATTGGGATGAAAGCGCGGGTCACAATCCGCAATCTTCCATTTATGACGGCACCATGGTTGATACGGACAGTCTCCATGTCTGGACATGGGATGCGCGACCATTCCCCGATTTCCCCGCGCGCGATGATGTCTGGGCGGATGGTGCAAACTGGCAACTGGGCCATTGGATCACCGGGCGAACCGGCTTGGCGCCATTGGTGAGTGTTGTTGACGATCTGTCGTCGCGCACCGGTGTTGAGGCCAACCTCTCTGGACTGGACGGTCTTGTCTCGGGTTTTGTGCTCGATCAAGCAATGAGCGCGCGTGCTGCGCTTGAAGTTCTCTCGGTCGCCTACCGGTTTAATATTATTGATGGCAGTCATGGCGTCGTGATGACATCAGAACAGGCCAGCTCGCCCATCAGGATCGATAATGACACTCTGGTCCTGAATGAGCGCGGCAGCGCAATATCCAGGACTGCAGACCACGCTGCCGGTTTGGCTCGCAATGCGCGGATTCGATTCATCGAGGACCGCGCCGATTATGCGCCAGGATCGGTCCAGGCGTTCCGACTGTCTGTTCCTGAAAGCCATGTTCTCGACGTCGCCTGGCCGCTTCTGGCTGACGCCGAGCAGGCGCGTGAGTGGGGGCATGAATTATTGGTCAGTGCACACAATGCGGCGAACGGTCTTTCCTTCGCGTTGCCCCCCTCCAGGCTTGCTGTTGAGGCGGGCGATCCTTTCATTTTGAACGATATGAGTTCGGGCACGCATTATGAGATT
>CAXBKM010000109.1:0-6534 GCA_963976265.1 uncultured Maricaulaceae bacterium | reverse complement strand
CCGGGTGCTGGTATTTTTTTCGGTCATCGAGATGGCGGGCCTGTTGATCCAGAACGTAGCGCGAGAGTGAGGGCGTGTAGGTCGATGTCAGGCGTTTGGCGTTTGCCAGATCATTGAATCGGAACTGGACGGAAATGCGCACACGGTTTGAGCTATTCACACCGCTTCTGTGAATGAGTGACTGGTTGAAGATCAGAATTTCATCATCGGCCATGTCGACCGCTTCAAAATCCGCGTCGTCAACCGGTCGCTCGGTTTCAAACCATTCATGGCCGGCCTCATAGGGCTTAAACGCAGCAATGCCCGCGGTATGACTACCGGGCACAATTTCCAGACGGCCCATATCCGCGGTCATGTTGCACAAGGGCAGCCAGAGCGTCACTGCATTGTCGCTGAGCATGGAATACCAGCTGTCCTGATGCGCCGGTGTCGCAAACTGGCTCTGCCCTGGCCGATCAAGGCGCACCAATGGCAACGTGCCAGCACTGGGCGCATCCAGTCCGGCCCAGGCGATGGCTGTCCGCAATACTGGATGATTAATTGTGGCGATCACCGGCGGGAGGGCCGGAAAAACTTCATAGAGCGCGCGCGTAACGCCATTGTCGCGCTCGACGCTCAACAGCCAGGCCAGATAATCGTCAAGACTGTTGGTGTCAGGGGCTGTGTTGGATAAAGCCTGCGGCAATAAACGCATTGCGGCGCGCCTTGCCGTGTCCAGCATGACACGGTTCAAGTCAGCCTTGAGTGCCGTGATGCCCGGCCCGGACAGGCGCGCAAAACCCTGATCGTCAAACGCGGCGCGATCCGGCAGGTTTATCGGCGCATCGGTCACGCGGTCAGTGCGCTTATTCGGTCGCCCAGCAGGGCCTGTAATGTGCGCGCATCGACGCGTTCCGGATTGTTGTCGGACGAATAGGCGAAGTCTTCCGGGCAGGCCTTTGCGCCCTCAGCCAGATAGCGTGCGCGCAGCTCGCCATCAAAGGCTGGCAATATGGCGTATCGATCCTCGAACTCGACCGACTGGCGCGCATCATCGGCCGGGATCATGGTTTCGTGCAGTTTTTCGCCGGGGCGAATACCGATAATTTCATGCGACAGATCGGGCGCGAGGGATCGCGCAATATCAACCGTCGACATGGACGGGATTTTCGGCACAAAGGTTTCGCCGCCGCGCGCCATTTCGAGGCTGGACAGGACCAGATTGACACCTTGATCGAGCGTGATCCAGAAGCGCGTCATGCGCGCATCCGTGATCGGCAGGCTGGTCGCACCATCGGCGATCAGCTTCTTGAAAAACGGTACGACAGAGCCGCGGGATCCAACCACATTGCCATAGCGCACGACACAAAAGCGCGGCCCATCACGCCCGCCCATATGCTGGGCCGCGGTGAAAATCTTGTCAGAGGCCAGTTTTGATGCGCCATAGAGATTGATCGGGCTGGCCGCCTTGTCAGTCGACAGGGCGCAAACCTTTTTGACGCCGCGCGAAATCGCTGCGCGCACGACATTTTCCGCGCCAATCACATTGGTCTTGATGCATTCAAACGGATTGTATTCGGCGATCGGAACATGCTTCAGCGCGGCGGCATGGATGACGATGTCGACGTCGCGCATCGCCATATCCAGGCGCGTTTCATCGCGCACATCGCCAATGAAGTAGCGCAGGAAAGGCCATTTCGCGGGCGGGAAATCCTGAGCCATTTCATACTGTTTGAGCTCATCGCGCGAAAAGATGATCAGTTTTTTTGGCGTATACTCTTTACAGATCGTTTTCACGAAGCGGCGACCGAAACTGCCCGTCCCGCCCGTGATCAAAATGGTCTTGCCATTCAGGTCGATACGCGGTTCGCGAAAGTCGCGCCCTGCGAACAATCCGTCGAGATTATCAGTGGTGATGGCCGTCATGATTTCGCCTGTCGATTCGCGCGCATCATAAACGCTTGATCTGCGTCGGTTAACGCCGCGTTAGGGCGCTATGCCTGAGTATTCAGTCAGAAGAGGGGGATCGGCATGACATTAGCCGTTATCGTACAGGCCCGCATGGGCTCCTCCCGCTTACCTGCCAAGATACTTGAACCCCTCGGCATGAAGAGCGCCTTGCTGCGCTGCCTGGATCGTTGTCGGCGTATTCCGGGCGTCGACGACGTTGTCGCGGCCATTCCCGATGACGAGATAGACGACGAGGCTGCCGAGGATGCCGCGGACGCCGGCTACTGGGTCGTGCGCGGTTCGGAAAATGATGTGCTGGCGCGTCATGCCAAGGCCGCCCGGGAAACCGGGGCCGACATGATCATGCGTGTGACGGGCGATCATCCTTTCATTGACCCGGCAATCTGTGACCGGGTGATCGCGCTCATGGCCGCAACCGGTGCAGATTTTGTCTGCAATGATATGCCCAACCTGTTTCCGCATGGCTTGCAGTGCGAGCTTTTTCCGGCATCGCTTTTGATGGAGGCGGACAAGCGCGCAACCCTCGATGAGGACCGTTCCTGTGTCACCTCATGGATGCGCGCTGACCCCCGCTTTCGCAAGGCTTGCCTGACCGGTCCCGGCGCCGGGTTTGAGCGGATGCGCTGGTCACTGGAAAATGCTGACGATCTGGCGTTCTGCTCGGCTGTCTATGCGGATCTGGGCGAGGATGTCGCATCGCGGATATCAGCATCGGAGCTCGCCGCACTCTGTCTGCGCCGACCGGATTTGACGCAGATCAATGCGATGCATGAAACGGTTGCGTCGCAAACGGCGCAACGGGCCGAATTCAATACCGAACCGGTCAGGTTTTCAGCGGTGGCCTAGCCGTAGAGTTTCTGTATCAATGGGTGTTTATGGCCCTTGGCGATTATATGGGCCAATTGTCCGTCCTTCCCATCGATGCCTCAAACGGCCTGAGAGCCAGGAATAACCAATGGCAAAAACAATTCTGATTACCGGTTCAACCGATGGTATTGGCTTGGAAGCGGCCAAGCGATTGCTGGCGAATGGCCACCGCGTTCTGTTGCATGGTCGCAGTCAGTCAAAACTCGATGCTGTTGTTGAAGGGCTTTCATCGCTGACCGGGGGCGAGCGAATTGAAAGCTATGTCGCCGACTTGTCACGTCTGGCTGATGTCGAAGATTTGGCGATTGCCGTGATCGAAAATCACAAAAACATTGACGTTCTGATCAATAATGCCGGGATCTTGCGGACATCTGAAACCCTGGCGGAGGGCGGGCTGGATGTCCGGTTTGTAGTGAATACGATTGCGCCCTATCTCCTGACAAAGCAGTTGATGCCGACCCTGTCGGCGACGGGGCGCGTGATCAACATATCGTCTGCGGCTCAATCGCCGGTCGATTTGCAGGCATTTTTGGGCAAAAAACGGCTAGCTGAAATGGACGCCTACGCGCAAAGCAAACTCGCTTTGATTATGTGGTCCAACCACTTGTCGCAGGGCAGGGACAGTCATCAACCTGCCATTATCTCGGTTAATCCAGGCTCCCTGTTGGCCAGCAAAATGGTCAGGGAAGGCTTTGGTATCGCCGGAAACGATATCGGTATTGGCGCCGATATACTGTGTCGTGCAGCCGTGTCTGATGAGTTTGCCGATGCATCCGGTCGCTATTTTGACAATGATTCCGGGCAGTTTGCTGCCCCCCATCCCGACGCAATGAGTGCAGACAAATCGAAAGCGGTCGTGGAGACGATCGAGGGCATTCTGGCCCGATAAGCCGATACCCCAAAATAAACCAATTCCTCATGGCTGGGCGCGACAATACGCAGCCTAGAGAAAGGATGGCGCACGCGCGTGGAAATCGTCGGTTTTGATATGTCCGCCCTGACCGGGTGGTATCAGTCGCGCAATGCGGTCCGACTGGCCGGTTTATCGCCGCAGCCTTCCGGTGCGTCTTCGGGCAATTTCAATGTCAATTCCCAGGAGGTTCGCCCGCCCTGGGATGTTCGTGGTGAGGTGACGGCGCTGGCCGATGTCGCGCGCAAGACGCTCGCTGACGGCAAGTTCTTCGATGCAAAGTTGGCCGATTTTTTCGACCTTGATGCGCCAGACGACCACAAGAATTTGTTCGGCCTTCACCAGGGCATGCGCCGCATGTTTTCGCTTGCCGCAGAAGCCCAGGAGAAAGACACAACAGATACACGCCGCGCTTTTCTGGACCGCCGCTTTGCCGAAGGCGTATCGCAGCTCGACACCTATTTTCAGGGCATGGATTTGCAAGGCCTCACCCTTTTGAAGGGTGAAAAGCTGACCAAGGCGGAAAGCGAGGTCGCGCTCTATCGCGGTGTTTCAGAATACACGACCGGGATCATTCACTCGGGCGATTTTGATGCCGAAGTCGCAAACCTGACCGGCGATGTTCAGTTTACGGTTTCGGTCAAGAAAAACGGCGTGACCGCAGACGTGAATATCAATCTGGCCGATATGGGCGCGACGACGCGCAATCTCGACAATATCGCAGCCCACATCAATGCCGAGCTCGATGCTGCCGGTGTCATCTCGACCATTGCGCGCGAAAAAATTGGTGTTGAAGACGAGAATGGTATCGTTCAGGGCAGCGATTACGGCTTCAAGATTTCCGGTGTTTCAACCGAGCAGATCAGTTTTTCGGCCGCGTCTGCGGCGCCTGCCATCTATATTGCGGGCGCGTCGGGCATTGGCGATGACGCCGCCGGTCAGATTGTGAAATATACCGACCTGGCATCGGGATCGCCCGAGACCCAATTTACCCGGCGGATTGAAGCCGCCACCACGGATGTTGAAACGGTCGATGACGACGGTGAAACCAAAACGTCGAGCGAAGCCAATGCATTGACGATCCAGGCTACAGCCGTATCGGCAGGCGGTGACGTTTACACCGTTGCGCAAACCCATGCCGGTGTCGGCGGGCAGATCATCAAGGGCGACAGTGATGTCATCCTGCAAAAGCACGACTCCACCGGCAAGCTGGTCTGGACGCGATCTCTGGGCGCATCCGGTGAGGCGAGCGCCGCATCTCTGGCCGTGGATGATAGCGGCAATATCATTGTCGCCGGATCCACCAAGGGCGCGCTGGGTGATACGACCAATATTGGCGGTGATGACAGTTTTGTCGTCAAATATGACGCCAGCGGGGTCGAACAATGGATCCAGCGCTTCGGTGGAACCGGTGATGATCGCGCGACCTCTGTGAGCGTCGCATCAGACGGGACGATTTATGTCGCGGGTGACGCGGCCAGCGCATTTGGCGGAGAGGCCCATCAGGGCGGCGTCTATGACGGCTTTGTTCGCGCGATGGATAGTGACGGCACAGCCCTGTTCACACGTCGTGTCGGCGATACCGGCGATGAGCGCGCGAAAGCCATCGCGGTGGCGAGTGATGGCGGTCTTCTGGTCGCCAGCGAAGAAGACGGCCATGCAATCCTGCGCAAATATGGTTCGGCCGATGGCGACAGCGCCGCGATTTGGGAACTTGATCTGGGCGATCTCGATGGCGGGCGTATTGGCGGGCTCAGCGTCGATGGTACAGATATCTATCTCGCCGGTGCCGCAGGTTCGGCCTTTGCGCCGTCCGCGCCTGTTGCGGCCAATTCCGGGGGACGTGATGCGGTTCTGGTGAAGATTGCCGACGGGGCCAGCGCAACAACCACCTATACGACGTTTCTCGGCTCAGATGCTGACGACACCGCAAATTCCATTCAGGTCTCCGGCGGCAATGTCTATCTGGCAGGCAAGACAACCGGCGCGCTGCCCGGCGCGACATTGAATGGCGACCGCAATGCCTTTGCCGCAGAGCTGGACGCGACCACAGGCGCGCTGAACTGGGCGACGCAAATTTCGGGGCGCGGCGGTATCGCCGAGGCAGCCGGCATTGCCGTGTCATCGTCGGGTGACAGTGTGTTGAGTGCGCTGGGCCTGCCGAGCGGAACCATCACCTATGCCGATACGCGCGTTGTTACCGACCGCACATCTGTGCGCGAGGGCGACCATTTCTTCCTCACGGTGAATGATGGCCGTCGCAAGAAAATCACGATCGATAATGACGACACGATGCGCTCACTGACCTTCAAGATAAATGCGGCTCTGCTGCTGGATGGCAGCGCTGATGTGCGCCGCTCCAGTGAAGGTGACCGGCTGCGCATTACGCCCAAAGTGGGCACTACGATTGAATTGTTTGCCGGGGCTGAAGGCCGCGATGCACTGTCCGGTCTGGGCATCAAGGCCGGGGCGGTGACCAAGACGGTGTCCCTGCTCGACAAGGACAAGACGTCCGATGCGCCGGAGCTTTATGCGCTGGATTTGCCCAGCGTGATGTCGCTCTCGACACGCGATCGGGCGCTTGGCGCGTTCAAGGCGCTGGAAGATGCCATGACAATGATCCAGCGCGCCTATCGCGAGCTGACCACACCGCAGGCGGTCAAGGATTTGCTCGAAGGTGGCAAGGGCAGGCAGGGCGGGACAGTACCGGCCTATCTTTCAGCGCAATACGCCAATTATGCTGCGGGTCTGGCGCGCCTGCAGGGCGGCTAGGCCGAACGGTTTACGGCGATAGACGGCGCGTCCGG
>CAXBKM010000108.1:0-6726 GCA_963976265.1 uncultured Maricaulaceae bacterium | reverse complement strand
TGATCCACGCCGCCTGCCAGTACCGCGACAGTGCCGGTTTCCAGTGATCCGGTATGAGCCGCGCCATCAATACCGCGCGCCAGACCGGAGACGACGATCACGCCTGCCTCGCCCAGCTGATGGGCCAGATCGCGCGCAAAGCGAACGCCCACCGCCGATGCGTTGCGAGCCCCGACTATGGCGCAGCTCAACCGGTCGGTCAGGTCGAGCGATCCTAGCGTCGTAATAACGGGCGGTGGTGGATCAATTTCGCGAAAACGGGCCGGATAGTCACTTTCGCAAGCCATCAATATGCGACCGCCGATATCATCTGTGGCCTGCATTTCGGCCTCCGCGACATCGCGTGACAGCGCCGGCAACGGTGTCTTGCGTCCGCCGCGCCGCGCGAGTTCTGGCAAGGCGTCGAGTGCATCGGACGCCGAACCAAAGCGAGCCAGCAACTTGCCAAAGGTGACGGGGCCGACTTGCGGTGTTCGGGCCAGTCGCAGCCAGTCAATCCGATCGGAATGGCTGAGTTCTTCCAGCTTCAAGCTGATTTGGCGCCAATGCGCGGTTCTTCACCGCTCATGATGCGGCCAATATTCGCCCGGTGACGCCAATAAATAATGACGCCCATAAAGATTGCCAGCAGCGCAACGCCCGGCTTGTCGAAGGCATAGGCGATGGCGGGTGCGGCGGCGACGGCCACCAGCGCGCTCAAGGACGAGATACGCATCATCAACGCCATACCAACCCACACCAGTGCCGAGAGCAATCCGATCGGCCAGGCCACGGCCAGCAACGTACCGTAGAATGTCGCAACACCCTTGCCGCCCTTGAATTTCAGCCAGACCGGATAGCAATGCCCGAGAAAGGCGGCACCGCCTGCAACGAGACCGGCTTCATAGCCCAGCAACCACCAGAAAATCATGGCGGCGATACCCGCCTTGCCGGCATCCAGGATCAGGGTCGCGATGGCGAGATCCTTGCGGCCTGTGCGCAACACATTCGTGGCACCGATATTCTTTGAGCCGATTTCGCGAATATCCCCGATGCCGGCCAGTTTTGTCAGGACGAGGCCAAAGGGAATGGAGCCCAGAAAATATCCGCCAAAAGCGGCCACGGCGAAGGCTGTCAGGCTCCAGATTGTGAAATCCATACTCGACCTCTAATTGTCAGATGTGAATACCATCGCCCCATTGACGAAAAGCTTCAAGACCTGTCCTTGAAAGCGGCGACCTTCGAAGATCGCATTACGCCGATTGGAGTGGCTGTCCGCGGCGTGAAAGACCCAGGGAGCATCGCCATCGATGATCGCCATATCCGCAGGTGCGCCAGCTTCGAGCCGTCCCTGTTTCAGACCCAGCAGGTCGGCAGGCCCGGATGTGACCGGTCGCAGGGCCTCGATCAAATCAAGCTGGCTGTCATGCACGAGGCCGAGCAGGGCGCCCAGCAGGCTTTCAACGCCGATTGAACCCGGTGCGGCATCACCAAAGGGTTGATCCTGTGTCGCGTCGGGCAGGGGTCTGTGATCCGATACAATGGCGTCAATCAGGCCGGAGCGTATGGCTTCAACCAGCGCGAGACGATCTTCTTCACCGCGCAAGGGTGGGGTGATCCGTTTGCTAGCGCTCAAATCGGCAGCGTCAACGTCGTTCAGGGTCAAATGCGCAATCGCAGCCGTCGCGCCGATTTCCAGACCGCGTCGCCGGGCGCGCGCAAGCGCGGTACAGCCTTCATCGGTTGAGACACGGTCAATGATCAGCTTGCCACCGGTCAGCTCAGCCAGGGCGGCCGCGCGATCAATCGCGAGACGTTCGGTGATACTGGGTTCCGCCGCCAGACCCAGACGCGCTGCCCATTCGCTTTCGGTCGCTATCGCGCCTGCACCGAGCGTCGCATCACAGGGTCGCAAAGCGACGAAGGTTTCAAAACCGCTGGCATAGCTGAGCAGATTGCGCAGAACACGCGTGTCCGCGATCGCATTGTCGCCCTGCGAAACGTAAAGCGCGCCAACTTCCGTCATCAGGCCGATTTCGGCCATCGTCTCTCCGGCAAGATCACGGGTCGCGCCGCCCGCAAGGTGAAGGCGGATGGGGCGGGGGCGAAACTCGGACTTGAACGCGCGCAGGGTTTCAGGCGTGTCGAGCGCCATGGCATCATTGGGGGCCAGTACCAGCGTTCCAATCCCGCCGGCACTCGCCGCGGCGACCAGACTGTCCAGTGTTTCGCCGCCGGGCGTCCAGGCCGGTTCAATCGCGGCGCGCAGATCGATGAGAGCGGGCGCCAGGATTGCACCGCGCGCATCGATCATCTCGCCGTCAAAGCCGTCATCGACAAGGCGCGAACCTTTTACTGCCTGGCCAAGCTCGGTGATCACGCCATGTTCGACTATCAGTCCACCGGCTTCATCGCGGCCACTGGCCGGATCAACCAGGCGCGCATTGAGTATGGCAAAGCGTTCGCTCATTTATCGTCGCGCCTCATTGCTGCGGGCCAGTGTGCCGATGGCTTCAAGCACGGCCATGCGCATCGCAACACCAGCTTCGACCTGGTCGAGGATCAGGCTGCGCTCTTCGTCGTCCGCCAGAGCGCCATCAATCTCGACACCGCGATTCATCGGGCCCGGATGCAGCACCAGCGCTTCGGGATGGGCGGTTTCCATGCGTTGATGGGTCAGGCCGTAAAACCGGAAATATTCACGCGAGGAGGGAATGTAGCCTGCCGCCATGCGTTCACGTTGCAGGCGCAGCGCCATGACAGCGTCGCAGCCCTCCAAAGCGTCATCAAGATCGTGAAACACGTCTGCGCCCCAGCGGTCCGCATCCAGCGGCAGCAGGGTTGATGGTGCGCACAGGCGCACCTGAGCGCCCAGTATATTCAAAAGCTGCACACCCGAGCGTGCGACGCGCGAATGCAATATGTCACCGACGATCAATATGCGCCGTCCGCCCAGCGGGCCCAGACGCTGCGTCAGGGTGAAAGCATCGAGCAGGGCCTGTGTCGGATGTTCATTCATCCCGTCGCCTGCATTGACGACGGCAATGCCGGTCGCGTCCGAGATAAATTTCGCCGCACCGCAGGCCTTGTGGCGGACTACCAGCAAATCAGGGTTCATGGCCGATAAGGTTCGCACCGTGTCGAGCAGGGTTTCGCCCTTGCTGGTCGAGGAGGACGCGGCAGAGAAATTCACGACATCGGCGCCCAAACGCTTTCCGGCGATCGCGAAGGAGGCCTGAGTGCGCGTGGAGGGCTCAAAGAACAGATTGATCTGGGTCAGGCCACGCAGCGCGTCGGCTTTCTTGGAGGGCGTCCGGCAAACACTCAACCAGTGTTCGGCGCGCTCAAACAATATGTCGACATCCAGAGGATTGAGATCGGTGATCGACACCAGTCTCTGGTGTGGAAAATCATAGTTGAATTCGGCGCGCGTCATTCAAACGTCCTGACGATTTTTGGCGGTATACGGCGATGGGGCGACTCGGGCAAGATGGCATTGCGATGACGGGAGGGTCAGTGCCATGGAAATTCGCGACATGCAGACCCGGGACGCGTCGGGTGTTTTGTCGGTTTACGGCGAAGGAATTGCGACCGGGCACGCGACTTTCGAAACCGATCCGCCGGACTGGGCGGACTTTGATGCGGCGCGTTTAAAAGCCCCGCGCCTGGTTGCGTTGGACGGTGAACAGGTGCTCGGCTGGGCGGTCCTGTCAGGCGTCTCATCGCGCTGCTGCTATGCCGGTGTCGCCGAATCCACCGTCTATGTCGGCGCGGCCGCGCGCGGGCGCGGCGTGGGCAAGGCGCTGTTGACCGCACTCATTGAAGCAAGCGAGGCGGCAGGATACTGGACACTCAATGCCGGTATCTTTCCGGAGAATATGACGTCCATCCGTTTACATGAGGCGTGCGGCTATCGCATCCTCGGGCAGAAATCGCGCGTCGGGAAAATGCGCCACGGCCCGATGAACGGTCAGTGGCGCGATGTCGTCCTGATGGAACGACGCAGTGATCGTGTGGGGATGGACTAGGTGAAAACGGTATTGATAACGGCCGCTTTGTTTTTGACGGGCGCGGCTCAGGCGCAAGATGCTTGCCCCGTCGAACTCATGGTTCTGGGCGTGGCGCAGGATGGAGGTGCGCCGCAAATGGGTAATCATGGCGATCCCGCCTGGGAGGATTCGTCCTTGCGACGGCTCGCGGTTTCGCTGGGCGTGGCCCATCACGAGACCGGAGATCGTTTTCTGTTTGAGGCGACGCCCGACATCCGAGAGCAATTCCATGCGCTCAATGCGTTTGAACCGGGCAATGGTGAGGGGCCAGTGCTCGATGGCGTCTTCCTGACCCATGCCCATATCGGTCATTATGCCGGTTTGATGTTTTTGGGCCATGAATCCATGGGCGCGAGCGGCGTGCCGGTCTTTGCCATGCCGCGCATGGCCGAATATCTGACGAATGACGGGCCTTGGAGCCAGCTTGGCGATTACGGCAATATAGATCTTCGCGTGATGGAAGAACATGACGGGTTTGGCATTGCGCCGGGCCTGAGCGTCACACCGTTTCGTGTCCCGCATCGCGAGGAGTTTTCCGAAGTCGTTGGATATCGGGTATCGGGTCCCAACCGGTCCTTTTTATTTATTCCCGACATTGATAGCTGGGAAGACTGGGATGAGGCGGGCATTCGCATTGAAGAGATGATCGCCAGTGTCGACATCGCCTTTCTGGACGCGACCTTCTTTGACAATAATGAATTGCCCGGACGCGATATGACCGGTTTCCCGCATCCGCGCATTGCCGGTTCGATGGCGCGTTTTGCTGATTTGCCCGCGTCTGAGCGCGCCAAGGTCCACTTTATCCATTTCAACCACTCCAATCCGGTGCGTTTTATGGACAGTCCGCAGCGCGCCCAGGTCGAAACGGCTGGCTTTCACGTCGCTGATGAGGGCGATCGGCACTGTCTTTGACTCCCCTTTGCGCTTGGCTTGATAATTATTAACCGGATTCGTATTCTGGCTATCTCTCAACGAGGAGGAGAGAAGCAGCGTGGATCGCATCCTTGCAGGTCTGTGTGTATGGCTGACTCTGGGCGTTCCAGCGTTTGCCGACAACCATGTGACTTCAGTACGTCCTGTCATTGGAGAGGAAATTTCCTTGCCCATACAGGGCTGGTACATGAATGTGACCAAGGAGCGTGCGGATCAACTGATCCTTCAAGCGCGCGAGGACAATAACCGAATCGAAAAAGCGATCGGGTATTATGTTGACGGGATCGGCCCTCGCTTCATCCTCCGAGTTGTGGACCAGCCATCGCGGATGTTGGGCCTAAATCCGAATTGGGCATCATGGCGCGTGCGTCTGGATCTGACCCATGACCAGATGCGTGGGTTTTATCAGGATCTGGTGATTGAGCGCTTCTACAGTGGGATGGTTGATAGCTATTACACGCCAGAGGGCATTCGCTATGCGTTTCGCTTTCGCCGCTTTCAGGACAATGTTGATCAGGGTGTCGGCTGGCTTCCAGGTGCCTATCGTATCGGACGCCCACCGGTCATGGATCTGGCAGTGCCAGCCAGTTTGTGGCGCGATCATCTTCAAAGGCGAGCCCGGGACGGGTATTTCCCCGACAGCATAACAAGTGCATTCAACGAATATGGCGAAGTCGAGTTTTCAGCGACGTTTGGTCCGCCGGGCCAAAACATTATTCGACAGGCAAGTTTCCAGCAGGCGGGGCCCGATTCACTCGCTGCTGAAATGCGGGCTAGGCGTAGTGGCTTGCAGGGCCTGAGGCTAGACATGCTTCCCGCGCGACGAGGCGACACGGTTCGCTACAGCAGCGTATGGCACGATGAGCAGGGACATTTCTGGGATAGCGGCCATGGTGCACGGCAGTCGAATAGGGCGTCACCAAGACATTTGATGCGCAATATTCCGCGCCGGGAATTGGCCGCCCGACTTGGACAGATTCAAGAGCTGGGACGGTATGTCTATGATGCAAATGCTGTCCAACGTTATCATGGCGGTGGTTCCGGCAATGATGTTGTCTTTGCGCTCGTGATTAGTGGTACAGAACCACTTCCGCCACTGCCGCCCGGTCCTGAAGCGGCGTTTGTACGTCTCAGGTCCCCGCGAATAGCGATGTCGGCGCAGCCGGCCAGCGCATTGGACTTCTAGGGTGATTCCCGTCGAACTCTCGATTTGGGAGCTGTCTATGTTGAGAATGTTGCTGCGGATAGCCCTATCTCGGTTAGCCAATACTCAGCGGCTTCTGCGAATGCGCCAGAACCTGTTTCGATTGTGCGGCGCCAGGAAGGTCGGACAATTGTCCTCTTGATGGATGCTGAACATTTGACGGGCGATGTATTGAATGTGCAGTTGGACGGAGACGGGTCAGTCGGTGGGGAACTGATCGCGAGCTTCGATCTGTCTAGCGGCGGGCGTCTTGATGGGACTTCGCCCACTCCGCAAAGCCCCCAACCTGTACGCGGCAAGGCCCTGACTCAGTAAGGAACGGGCCGTGCTAAAAGCTTTGTGCCCGGATCGCCAAGCTTCCATTTCGCTGGGCCAATCCGGGAATATCTTTTACTTTTTCTCCAACGAAAACCAGCGTAAATTGCCCATCAGGGACGCCGTCAGCGCCGACATCCATGGCTCTGGGTGAATTGAACTCTCGGACTGTGCCGCGCACCTCCACTCGCATTTGACCTGAGGCGTTGATGTGGCCCGTCAATGTCAAACCGCCGTCTTGGGTCG
>CAXBKM010000107.1:0-6767 GCA_963976265.1 uncultured Maricaulaceae bacterium | reverse complement strand
CGCGCTACACAATTGCACCGGGCAAGCTGGATGCGGTTACAGAATTTGCTGCCGAGTCGGCCCAGATTGAAGACGGTGACGACGCGGCTGCCCGCCTCATTGAACAAATGCAGTTTGCCGGCACGCTGAACGGGGAGTTTGCGATCAAGGCCCTGTCGGAGGGGCGCTACATCATCTTTGATCACGCGATCGCCTATCTGTGTGGGCTGACCCCGGAAGACTGGCGCAAAACACTGGCATCCTCAGGGGTGAGAACCATTGCCCTGTCCTGCCGCGCCGCCCGGATCGACAAAAGTGTCTTCCCTTCGGTTCTCAAATCCATGCAGGCCGCTGGGCGTGTTCACGACGGAATCGAAGAACAAGCCATCGCGACCGCTGCACGTATTTTCCGGGATTATTCGCCGGGCAAGGCACACGATTCCTTGCGCCGGATCGCGGACAGCGTTTGAATGTGATCTCCGCTCACCAGCCGAATTGACAATTTACTGATGGCTCAATCGACACCGCCAGCGCTTGCCTTCGTCGCGAGCCCCAGACCCGATGCCCAGGCCGCGCTGGCAAAGCTGCAGGCGCGCTATAACGGAGTCTCGCTTGACGAGGCCGATATTGTCGTGGCGCTCGGCGGTGATGGCATGATGCTGAGCGCCTTACATAGCGTCATGGACAGCGAAACACCAGTCTACGGAATGAATTTCGGTTCTGTTGGCTTTTTGATGAATGACTATGTCGAAGACGGGCTCCTTGAACGTCTCGGTTCCGCCGAGCGCGCGACCATCAGGCCCATTCATGCTCGCGGCGAAACCATAGATGGGTATCCCTTTGAAGCCTTGGCCATCAATGAAGTCTCGATGCTGCGTCAATCTCATCAGACCGCGAAAATCCGGATCAGCATTGATGGACGCGAACGATTGGCAGAGCTCGCCGCTGACGGTGTCATGGTCGCCACACCGGCAGGCTCAACGGCCTACAACGCGTCCGCCCATGGCCCCATTCTACCCTTAAGCTCGCGCGTGCTGGCCTTAACGCCGATCAGTGCCTTTCGCCCGCGTCGTTGGCGCGGCGCCCTGCTGCCGCATGGCAGTCATGTGCGCTTTGATGTCATTGACCCGGAATTACGTCCGGTTTCTACGGTCGCCGACAGTCAGGAATTTCGAAGCGTCGCCTGGGTCGAGATCAGGGAAGAACGCGAAAAAAACCTCACCATGCTTTTTGACAAGGGTCGAGCGCTGGGCGAGCGCATCCTGATCGAACAATTTCAATCCTAGGCGCTTAGCCGCATGTTAAGCATCGCCGTGTTATCCACCCCTCGGATGAAATTTGGGTGGGTGAATCAGTGGATATCAAAACAGAAAAAAAACAGAGCGAACAATCTGTCCTGATCGTCGATGACAGTTCGGCCTTGCGCGGGGCACTGCGCGCTGTTCTGCAGGCGATTGGCGTTGAACGTGTGATCGAAGCGGCGGATGCGCTCGACGCGATCAATATTCTGCGGTCCGAAGACATTTCACTCACCATAACCGACTGGAAAATGGAGCCAATGGACGGGTTGGCGCTCGTCCGCGCGGTGCGAGAAGGTGCTGTGGGGCCCAATGCCGATCTGCCGATGATCATGCTCACCGCCTATGACGATCCGCGTTATCAGGCCCAGGCCATGCAGGCCGGGGTCTCCTACTTTCTGGCCAAACCTTTTACCGCCACCACTCTTGTCGAAGCGCTCGATGCCGTCGCGACGACCGATCTGTCGCCCGTGAGCCTGCCACAGACCTCCGTCGCTGATCCATCAGCCACAGCTCTGCAAGCCTGAGGAATTAATCAAATGTCCAAGCAACAGCCAATCGAAGTTATCACGCCCCCCAACATGCTGCGCGTCAAGGTCGGCGGCCGGGTTGGTCCCATTGATGACGCCGCAATTGCGCGGGCGGAATCTGCACTGGATGACATGCGGGGCGATTTTGCACTCTGGCTGGAAGACGAAGTGGAACGTCTGGAGGCAGCGGCAAAATCCGTCATGGCCGATGGTATCGATAGTCCGGCGGGCGCAAATCTGTTTGAAGTGGCTCACGATCTGCGCGGACTGGGGACGACCTATCAATTCCCGATCATCACGCGCATGGCCGCATCCCTTTGCAAGATGATTGAGACCGAAGAAAAACGCGCCAAGGCACCTGGCATGCTGGCCGTTGCACACGCACACGCCATTCGGGCAGCCTTGCGTCAGAATATCCGGACTACCGACGACAAGGTCGGCGCAACATTGCTCAATGAACTTGAAACCCAGGTCGCCGAGTTCGCAGCACCGTGGGAAGATCAGCCAGCCATGCGCGCAGCGGGCTGAGCAACGATAATATCCTCGTCCAGACGGGCGATGATGTATTCCATATCGTCCTCAGGCAGGCCCTGAAACTTGGTCAGCGCGCGCTCGGCCAGGCGGCGGCGGAATATCACGCGGCCCTCTGATGTAGCATCCATCTCAAGCGAATGAACAATGTCGATCGCAGCCCGAATTGCCGGGAAAATGCGTGGCGGCAGCCCCGTCCGGTCAAACACGGCTTTTAGGCCCAGCGGACCGGAATCATGAATCAGCAGCCAGGCCTTGGCATGCGGAACAGACGCCATCTCAGCGACCGTGTGTTCAAAAAATGCAATATGACCACGCAAGACAGCGCGTACGATCAAGGACGGCGTAAGACGGCCATTCAACTGTAATTGCTGTACAAATCTACGCATGTCTGTCGCGACACCGGCCTGATCCACCAGATCAACGGTCGCACGCTCGCGCGTGCCTTCAGACAACTCAACGGCCATTTGCGGCGGCAAGGCGTGGTCACGAACAAGCCGGTCCATGGCTTGAGCACTGACCTTGGCGATCAATTTCTCGGTGAACTCCATCGGCAATGTTGAACGCGCAACAAAGGCGTCCATCACCGGTTGGGATTCACAAAATTTTACAAAGGCATTTTCGTAGGACGCCTCGTTAAAGGTCGCGCCATCATTCGCCGCAACAACGCCAACGGCTTGCTCATTGCCGTGCTCAACGATCTCGGTCACGACCGCTTCAGAGACAGTCTCGCGTGCGCCCACAGCACACTGCTTGGCCGCCCCCTGAGAGCGAACAATCTCGATCAGATCTTCATCGCTGAACACCGGGCTGCCCGAAATCAGCGGCACAGCGATCGAATCAATGTCTGCAGCCAAACGCTTGGCGATGTCGCGTGGCATATGCTTGGACCGGCGCAACGTTACAGCCAGGGCACGGCGCACCAGTGCCACAGCATCATCGGCAATCATTTCAATGATGATATTGGCGGCGGCGCGCTCTTCATCCGACAATTCAGGGCGATCAACGCGTTGGCAGATTTTGCGGGCGGCGAGCGCACGGTCTTCAACGGTTTCCCCTTTGACCAGACGACGAATGTCATCTTCAGACAGATGGGCCCGCATAGCGACGATGCTCATTGTGTTTCCTTCGGCTCGCGAAATCGAATCGGTATCGATCTTCAAACTTCAGGATCATCTGCGCACTTTAACGAAGTATTGATTTCAGGCGTCCGGGTTTACGTTTCGCGTTCACCACGTGCCGGTGCATCCAGGGAAGCCAGTATCTCGACAACGGCTGGCGACAATATGCTGCCCGCAGGCGTCGCGCTGACCATTGCGCCGCCCATGCCCCGCTGTGACCAGGACCCGCCCCCGTTAAACGCCCAATGTTGCAGCGTTTCGGACTGGCTGGGCGCTGAGTCATCTACAGGCCATGCAGCAGGAGGGCGCGCATCGCCCTCACCGGTCAAAACGGACAGGACTTCCTGCGCACTGCGCGGGCGACCACTGTCATAAAAAATGGGGCGGTTGGCGCGTGCTGCGGCCGGGAACAAAGTGTCTGCCCGGCTTGATGGCGATTGTTCGGCCGCCTCAATCAGAGAGCCTGCGCCACTCGCCCCCAGAAAATGAGCGGCATAAAGTTCGCCGGAGCTGGGGGCTCGACCAATCCGGTTTTCCAGCACCATTGCATTGGCTGATGCCAGCTCGCCGGCCATCAGGGACGCCGCCTGCGGATCAAACCGCATGTCCAGAATCTCCTGACGACGGGCCGGGTCGCCCACGGAATACCGTCCATTGTCGCCGCGCGTAATCGCGCTGGCAGCATCCTGATAGCCATGCTCTGCGCCGCGCTCATGCATCATGCCGAGCCAGGTTTGCTCAAGAAACTGGAACAGGCCAGCAGCGGTTGATGTGCGCGCCTGGGCATTGGGGTCAAATCCACTCTCGCGGGCGGCAGTGCGAACCATGAAGTCAAAATCGGCACCGGTCGCCTGCGCAGCTTGCGCGATGACCGCGTCGGGACGCTCATTAACAGGGCTGATTGTGCTCATCATTCTCTCTTGGGAATCGCGCGCAGGATTTGCGGTCCAAGCTGACGGCTGGTCGCTAACTCGGGGTTAACGGCTTGTCGAAACGTCGCGGGTCAAAGGCGGGATCAATTTCGTCACCGTCCAGAATATGGCGCGCAATGGCATCACCGACCGCCGGTGCGAACAATACGCCATTGCGATAAACACCTTGCGCCAGAACGATATTGGCCTGCGACGAAGCCCCGAGGATCGGTAATCCATCCGGGCTGGCGGGTCGAAAACCCACCCATTCCTCAATCACACTGGCCGATGCGAGCCTTGGCAGCATCTCGATTGCGGCCTCGTATAGCCGTGTGGACGTGCCTGCGTCCAACACATCATCGGTGCGTCCAAATTCGCTTGTCGCGCCCGCCACGATCCGTCCGTCGCCTTTTTGCGACAGATAGATACGGGCCCCCCGGATACTACCCGTCAGCATGATCCCCGCCCCGTCAAATGCCAGCATCTGGCCACGGACCGGGGCGATATGGGCCAGCTCCGTGATTTCCGCCATCAGCGTTTCGGTCGCAAATCCCGTCGCGAGGATTATGGCGTCGGCGTCGAGCGTTTCGAGCGACTCGATTCTGAACCCTATCTGTACCTTGACCCCTGCTTTTTGTGCCGCACCGACAAGCGCCGGGCTCAGGCGGCGATTATCCACCTCTCCATCAAGCGGAAAATGAATGGCCCCCACACAGGCTGGCGACAATTCCGGCTCGATGCGTCGCGCCTCCTGCACACTCAATCGCCGGCTTGTTGTTGCGGAGCCGCCCGATGCCAAATCATCAACCCATGCCATGTCGCGGTCGTTAAGCGCAGGCGACAGCGATCCGGCCTGGCGAAAACCAAAGGGCTGCCCGGAAAGCGTTTCAATGCGCTGCGCCCAATTGGGCCATTGCGACAGGGCGATATCTGCCAGGCGGTTGAATGCCGGGCCCAGCTTTTCATTGGCGCTCTCAAAACCCTGCGCCAGCATACCGCCTGACTTGATCAGAGCGCCCTCTCCGGCGCGCGGGCCCGATTCATACACGGTGACGCGGGCACCGCGCTCGGCGAGCGCAAGAGCGCAGGCCAACCCGGTAATACCACCGCCAACAATAGCAATGTGTGCGCGTGAGGATGACAATTGCGTCATTGGCACTGCCTGCGAGGGAAAAATAGTGTAGGATGCGTTCGGGACATGGGGAGTCCTCGTAAACGATCAGAAAGGGAAAAGCATGACCCGTTTCACCTTCGTCTCACCCTTGCGCAGCCTTGTGCTGGCGGGACTTGCCGCAACGGCGATAACGGCCCCGGCCTCTGCCGAGTGTGTGCGTCTCGTCAATGTCCATGGCTATTCGGTCATCGACAACCAGCATCTCGTTCTCAATGGCGGGGCCAGCCGGCACTATCTTGTGACCACACGGCAACGCTGCCCGGACATGCGCTTTGGCGCACGGATCGGCACGTCCTTTGACAATACCGAGACGATCTGTTCACCGCGTTTCGAATACCTTCTGCCTGAAGGCGGGTATCGCTGCTCGATCGATACGATTGAGCAAGTCGAGAGCGTCGAAGCCGCCCAATCCCTGATCGCGGAACGTGCCGAGATGGATGAACGGCACGACATCGAGTCCGGCGGCGCGAACTAATTCGAGCCAGTTTGGCTTTGCGTTTGTTGCATGTATTGGCAATACTCCCTTGAATCACAAGGGGCTTCCATCATGAAACATTTCGCAATCGCGGGCTTGCTCGCATTGTCAGCGGGCGCGACAACCGACGCGCAAATGGTCGACGGCAACGGGAATGGCGTATCGAGCGCTTATACGACGACGTCAATCGCCGACTGTGCAGTCGTTGAAGCCCAGCCAGAAACCGGTGACTTTGTCTGGCGCTGCGACGGCTATGGCGGCATGCCGGTCTGGGTCGCTGAACGGCATTTGCGCATGTATGTCAGCTATGGCGAGATGGGCCTTGATGCATTGGCATGGAATCAAACGCCCAACGGATTCAACGGCATCACTGACCCGTTCACGATCGAATGGCGGCTGGCTGAATATGATATGGCGCACGCAGCCATGGGGCAGGACTATCCTGAAGAATACGATACGCCGCGCCCTTTCGCGACCGTGCTGCGGTGGAATGTCACCAATCCGGAAACCAATGAAGCCGAACAATATCTGGTGGTCACTAATCTGGCTGAAGGCGCGATCTGTCACACCGCTCATGTCAACGCACATCAGGCAAACGCGAATATCATCGCGCGCGAAACGTCCAACCAGACCGCGGGTTTTGATTGCGAACTTGACGAGATCTGGATGCGTTAGGCGTGCCTGATCGCGATTGAAAATGGTACCGCCTCTCCGGTTTGAACGGAGGACCTCTGGTTCCACAAACCAG
>CAXBKM010000106.1:0-6810 GCA_963976265.1 uncultured Maricaulaceae bacterium | reverse complement strand
TGAACCCCGATGCCGAGCCATCGCCCGACTGGTTGCAGACGATTATTGCCTGTGGTGAGACGACCGGCGCCGCGGCGATCGGATCGACGCAAATTTCGACCGAAAACCCGGATAGTCTGGACGGCGCCGGTGATGTTTATTCGCCCTTTGGTGTGGCCTGGCGCGGCGCATTCGGTGCGCCAGTGTCCAGCGCCCCGGAGACCGGCACATGCTTTGGTCCGTGCGCGGCGGCAGCCCTGTATCGCCGCGATGTCTATGAAGGTCTGGGCGGGTTCGACGAGAATTTCTTTTGTTATATGGAAGATGTCGATTTGGCTTTTCGTTTCCGTCTGGTTGGCGAATTCGCGGTGCAATGCCGCGAAGCGGTCGTCCATCATGTGGGATCGGCGATTGCCGGACGGACATCACCCTTTGTGATTTATCACGGCACACGCAACCGGATATGGACCTTCGTCAAGAACGCACCACCGATCATGTTCTGGACGCTTCTGCCAGCTCATCTACTGGTCAATTTCGCCTTCCTGTTGCGCAGCCTTGCGCACAAGCGGTTTCAACCGACAGGCCGGGCCATTTTTGATGCGCTCAAGGCGTGGCCGCGTTTGATGAAATGGCGGCAGGAGGCCCAGCGTCAAAGACGCGCCTCTGATGGCGAAATCCTTGGCGCGATGACGTGGTCGATCACCAAGCTTTTGGGCCGTGAGCCCGATGTTCGTCCATTTGATCGCTAGATTTTGAAATAGTCGCGATACCAGCTGACGAAACGCTCCAGGCCCGCTTCGATAGGCGTTGATGGCGCGTAGCCATAATCGCGTTTGATGCGGGCTACATCGGCACATGTCCGAGTAACATCACCGGCCTGCATCGGCGCCATTTGCGTGATGGCCTCCCGGCCACAGGCTGTTTCCAGGGCTTTGATAAATTGCGAGAGTGGGCGTGGGTCTGACCCGCCGATATTATAAAGGCGATGTGCGGAGGCTTCGGGGCGGTCATCGACGATTCGCATCAGCGTTTCGATGACATCATCAATGAAGGTGAAATCACGCTCCATCTGGCCGTTATTGAACAGTTTGATGGGACGACCGTTCAGTATCGCATCGGTAAAGGTCCAATAGGCCATATCGGGCCGACCCCAGGGCCCATAAACCGTAAAAAAGCGCAAACCGGTCAGTGTCATTCCATAAAGATTGGAATAGGTCGCGCTCATCAGCTCGTCGGCGCGCTTGGTCGCGGCATAGAGTGAGACCGGTGCATTGACGGGATCGTCTTCGCTGAACGGTGGATCATTGCGCTCGCCATAAACCGAGCTGGACGAAGCGTAGACCATGTGCGCGACGCTGTCGCAGTGCCGGGCCGCTTCAAGAACCGACACATGGCCCATCAGATTGGATTGGGCGTAGGCCATCGGGTTTTCAATGGAATAGCGAACCCCGGCTTGAGCCGCGAGATGGACGATCCTGTCGGGCTTGAAGTCCTGGACAATTTTTGCAAGCGCATTTGCGTCTGCGATGTCCTGTTCAATAAAGCGAAACCCGTCCTGGACTGTCAGATTGGCGAGCCGCGCCTGTTTCAGGGCCGGATCATAATAGGTGTTGAGATTATCGACCCCGACCACGTCGTGGCCCTGCTTGAGCAGGGCTGCGGCAGCAGGCGAGCCAATGAAGCCGGCAACACCTGTAACAAATGCCTTCATCGTCGCGCGCCCTTACTCGTTGCTGCAGGCGAAAGGTTCGACGGCTTCGACCCGGATACGGTGCAGATCGATCATGTTGGCGCCATCGGTTGGGTCCGGCCATAGGCCCATAAAGGTGTATTGTGGGGCGCAGCGCGGCGGGTAGAGCATCACTTCATACTCGGCCTGCCCGTCAACCAGCTCGGTCAATTGCCAGGCGCTTTGCCCGATGCCGATCTGGAACGCCCCAAGGTGAAGCTGACGGGCACCATCGATTTCCGACGGGTTGAGCGTGTAGGTGATACGCAGCACATATCCGGCCATCGCATCAAGCTCATGGGCCTGCAGGGCGTCAAACACACCGGCAGATGCCAGAACGGTCGGATCACCCAATGGTCGGTCTGCATGAATGCGCGCAACCAGACGTCCTCGGGAATCGCGCACCATTTCAAAACCGACGCCTTGCCCGGCGGCCATGGCGGATAATCGATCACCTTCAATTGTTACACCATTGTCCAACACGTCTTCCGACAGCGAATCCCACTGTGAGTTGGCGATCCATAATTGTGGAACGACCATCAATGTCACGGCTGTCGCTGCCAGCAGGTAGAAAAACGTATCATTGAGGCGCAAAATCATCGGCAGGACTGTTCCGGTTTTCATGCGTGGCGGTGCGCCACCCATTGCGGTTCTGACCGTCTTTACCTATTGGGAATGGACAGAGAAAGCCCTTAAAACAATGATCCGGGCTTACGGCAAGAGGATTGGCGCGTGACGATTAGAAAAGCAGTCATACCCGCAGCAGGATTTGGCACGCGTGTGCTGCCTGCAAGTAAGGCAATTCCCAAGGAGTTGCTCCCGGTTTTCGACCGTCCAGCTATCGACTGGGTCGTTGAAGAAGCGCGCGCAGCGGGCATTGAGGAATTCGTCTTCGTCACGGCGCGCGGCAAGGGCGCTATCGAGGATTATTTCGACAAGGCCTATGAGCTCGAGACGACGCTGGAGCAACAGGGCAAGACCGCTTTCCTCGACGATTTGCGCAAACGCCTTCCGAAAGCCGGATCTATTGCCTTTGTCCGTCAGCAAGCGGCTTTGGGCCTGGGTCATGCGATTGGCTGTGCGCGAAATTTTGTCGGCAATGAGCCATTTGCGATCATTCTACCGGATGTGATCGTACGCGGTGCGCCGGGATGTCTCACAGAAATGGTGGCCGTTTATGACGCACAGGGCGGCAATGTGCTCGCTGTGGAACAGGTTGCGGACGAAGATGTCTCGAAATATGGCATTGTTGATATCCAGACATCCGGTTCCGGTGCCCCGAAAATCCGGGCCATGGTCGAAAAACCGACCCTTGAAGAGGCGCCATCAAACCTCGCAATTACCGGGCGATACATCCTTCAGCCGGAAATTTTTGACCTTATTGCCAATCAGAAAGCCGGGCATGGCGGCGAGCTTCAGCTCACCGACCCGATGGCCGATTTGATGGCGTCACAGGACTTCTTCGCGGTTGAATATTCCGGACGCAGCTATGATTGCGGCAACAAGCCCGGCTATTTTGAAGCCTTCGTTGCGCACGCTCTGGCGGATCCGGAGCATGGCGAGGCTTGCCGGTCCATCATTCAGAAATTACTGGATAAATAAGGTTCAGGCGTTTTCAGGAACGGCCATTTTCAATACGTTGCGGATCATCTCGCCGGTCGCTTCGGACTCTGACCGGACGATCAGTGTCTGTTCGGGTTGATGCGACACATTGATGAAAATGCATTCCCGGGTCGATTGTGCGATTTCGCCGATGGCCGCGCGCAGATTACGCTCCGCTGACAACACAGCTTCCAGATCTGGATACACAAATTTCGACACGATCATCATTAGGGCCCCACCCGTTAACTATTCTGACTCGGCAAGGGGGGCTCGTGCAAGTCTCGGCCCAATCACGTTTTCCAGACATGCGGTTGAAAAATCGTCATTGCGCTTACGATTGACTCATCAAGCTGGCGTAGAGTGCGCTCCAGATGAGGCCAAAACCGGATGATCATGTCGATACCACCTGCCTTGATTGACTCTGCTGGACGCTTTCGCGCCTGGATGCGCGACGCCGCGCTGCCTGTCTGGGCGCAGACCGGTTGGGATTCGACCCGCGGCGGTTTTCATGAACGGTTTGACCTGAAGGGACAGCCCGATAGCAATGCGGTTCGCCGTGTGCGTTCACAGGCCAGACAGATTTATGTGTATGCCCATGCCGATCATCTGGGCTGGTTTGACGGCGGCAATGCCCTCGCATTGCGTGGCCTGGATTGGCTGACTGACAAGGCCTGGTCGCCCGATGGCGAGCCGGGCTGGGTCGCCAGGCTTTCCCCGGATGGCGACGTCATTGATCCGACGCGTGATCTCTATGAGCAGGCCTTTGCGCTTCTGGCGCTTGCGTGGATCTACCGATCCACGGGCGAGGCGCGTGCGCTGGACCTGATCAATGAGACACTGGCCTATCTCGACGAGGTAATGGCGCATCCGGCCGGAGGCTGGCTGGAATCAGTGCCCGACCGTGCGCCGCCGCGTCGCCAGAATCCGCACATGCATATGTTTGAAGCCTCGCTGGCGCTGTTTGATGCAACACAGGACAAACGACATCTTGAACGCGCTGCCGGTATTCATGAGGTGATGCGCAAGCACTGGATTGCCGAATCCGGATCGCTTCTCGAATTGTTTGATGCGGACTGGAGCCGCTATGGCGGCAAGACCGGCACGACGACCGAGCCAGGTCATCAATATGAATGGGTCTGGCTGCTTGATCATTATCGTGAACGCACGGGCGCAGATGTGTCATCAGAAATCGCCAGCCTGTATGCCTTTGCCCGGACCTATGGCCGGAATTCGAAAACCGGGCTGATCATGGCGGCAGTGGCCGAAGATGGCGCACCGATGGATATGAGTGCGCGGACCTGGCAGCAGACCGAGCATTTGAAAGCCTCGCTCATTCAGGGCGCGGCTGGCCGGACGGGGGCCTGGGACGCCGCCGGCGACGCCTTGCACCGCTTGTTTGCACGCTTCCTCGCACCCGCTCCGGCGGGTTGCTGGATTGATGCCTATGACGCCGATGGCAAGCCGGACGTGACGGGCATTACCGCCAGCACGCTCTATCATCTCTTTGTCGCAGCCGTTGAGACCAAACGGGTTTTGAGCGACCAGCAATCTTCTGCAAAAGCGGCTTCACGATGAAAGCAATACGCCCGGCCATATTGTGCGGCGGCTCTGGCGAGCGCCTCTGGCCGCTTTCGCGGCGAACCCATCCCAAACCCTTTCACGCACTCGTCTCCGGGCGAACTCTGTTTGAAGAAACCGTGCTGCGCTCCAATGGAGCCGGTGACGGGGTTGAATTCTCCGCGCCCCTGATCATTGCCGGGCAGGCCATCGCCGATGCGGTCGATACCGATCTGGCGTCGTGCGGCGTCGCGGCCCATGCTGTCGCGCTGGAACCCGCCGGTCGCAATACGGCAGCCGCAGCGATTATCGCGGCGCGAATGGCGCAAACCGTAGACGGCGACAAGGCGCTGGGTTTGCTCGCGCCCAGCGATCATCACATCACGCCCCTGAACGAGTTTCGCAAAAGCGTCGCCAAAGCAGCCACCCTGGCCGACAGCGGCAAAATTGTTGTCTTTGGCATTGCGCCCGCGCGGCCTGAAACCGGTTACGGCTATATCCGCACCGGCGATGCGCTGGATGACGGTTTTGTTGTCGAAGCATTTGAAGAAAAACCGGATCTGCCAACCGCGCAGCGCTATCTTGATGAGGGTGCACGCTACTGGAATGCCGGCCTGTTCGCGTTTCGCGCCGATGTTCTGATCGCGGAAATGCAAAAGTTCGAACCGGCGATTGTCGCGGCTGTGGACCGGGCGCTGGCGGCGGCTGAAACTTCGGGAAAACGCGTCGCGCTGGACAAATCCGCTTTTGAATCATCGCCATCCATCCCGCTGGATATTGCGGTGATGGAGCGTACGAGCCATGCCGCCATGGTGCCGGTCAGTTTTGGCTGGAGCGATATCGGGGCGTGGAATTCTCTCTCGGACTTTGTTGAGCCCGATGACCGGGGCGTGCGCAGCGTGGGAACGGTCACAAGCGTCGATTGCCAGGACAGTTATTTGCGCGGTGAAGGCATCCATGTGGCGGCGCTGGGCGTGAGCGGTCTTGTCGTGGTCGCAACCCGCGATGCCGTCTTTGTTTCCGAGGCCAGCCGGTCGAGCGACGTCAAGGAATTGATCGCCGAAATGCGCGACACCAATCTCGGCAAATTACTCTGAGAACAGCGTTCGGCAGCATATACTTCACGCAGAACTTGAAGTTTTCTCCATTCAGGCCGATTTTAAGGGCATGAGTGACGAATCTGATGATCCGGTGGCCGAAGCCGCTGAGCGTTTAACGCGCGCCTTGTCTCGCGTCGAAATTGCTGTGGGCCGATTGAAGGACCGAGTCAGCGAAACCGGCGATTCCGATACAGATCGGGCCCGCCTCGCCGAAGCGCTGGATGATGCCAAATCACGTGAAGCCGCCATCGCTGCTGCGGCGAATGACGCGTCGGATGCCTTGGCGACCGCAATTGCTGAACTACGCGAGGCGGCGGTCGATGCTGAAGCGTCTGTAGAGGCTGACCGCAATGGGTAAGGTTTCTGTCTCCCTCAATGGTCGCGCCTTTACCATTGGCTGCGAGGACGGGCAGGAGCCCTATTTGCGCGAACTGGCACGCCATCTTGATGGCCATATCCAGAATTTGTCGGGTCAGGTCGGGCAGATTGGTGATTTGCGCCTGCTGCTCATGGCGTCACTGGTTGTCGCCGATGAGCTCAAAGACGCCGGCAAGAAGGCTGAAGCGCTTGAAGCTCAGGTTGATCGTCTGAAATCGGACGGGATGACCCATACCGAACGCGCCGAGGCCGGGCGCAGCCGCGCCGCCAAAGCCTTGAACGACGCTGCCGAGCGACTCGAAGCGCTCGCAACAGAGGCTGGCGCTTGAGTAAAGCGTCGCAATACCCCACATATATCGGTGACGGTTTCTGCGCCGTGCGTCAGGGGCTCACATCCCGGCGACCGTATTCATCCTCAAGGGAACTGCCTCTGGCCGGGATCGTGGTCCCATTCACGCGGTGCCC
>CAXBKM010000105.1:0-6821 GCA_963976265.1 uncultured Maricaulaceae bacterium | reverse complement strand
TGCCAACTGGGCAGCGAATGAAACACGGCTGTTTGCCGTGCGAGCGCGCATACCGCCGGAAATGGGCGTCCCATTCTACCCGGATATTTTACGATTGATGGTTCTGGTTCGGCCGGCCGATGTGTCAGGTGACAAGGAATTGACCGGAGCCGCCGAAGTCTTGCTGGGTGGTTATGGCCGGTTCGGTCTGGATTTTGCCGGCACGGCTTTGGAAGGTCGCCCCCACACATCGCGTATCGAACAGCGCTTGCGTCTCCGAGTCGACATGTCCTGCGAGACTGATGGTGGTGTCGCATTCAGTTCTCGAATTCGACTCGGTACGGTTCACGTAACCCCGGAATCTGAAACGGATATTTCGCTTTTTGGAGCCATGGACCTTCGTGGTTTCAATCTGGAAAGCTATGGGCAGACTTTTTCAGGCCTTGTCGCGGGTTATGAAAATGCCAGCTCGTTTGATGCATCTGTGTATGGAAGCGGGGATTCTGACGAGGTTGAAACGGATCAGCAAATCCCGTTCGGCTTCAGTTTCGATCCACTGACATCACTGTCCCTGAATTGGCAGGCCAATGCTGGTTACCGAAATGATTACCAGGGACCGGGCCGCGTGCGATGCGCCATTGCACCTGCGCAGCCTGACCAGCCCAACTTGGAATCGCTTGCCGATAGCGTTGCAGGGACATTCAATTTCGACGGTACGCCCGAACTCGGTGATCAAATCCAGTTTGGTGCAGATGGCAGCGCGGAAATCGTCAACACGGATGGCTCACGGGTGAATCTGGAGTTTCAGCTAACAACGCCTTCGCCTGAGGTCTACAGTGAATCGGGTCTTGGTGTTCTGCCCTTAACGGGCACTGGCGCACAATTTGACAGCGATCGGCCTCTGAATGTCAGTGAGGGTGAGCGCATCGGATATCTGGTTCCACAGCGGTATCGGGCAGCGCCGGGCGGCGGTGTTCAGGCGCAATGCGCGATCATGTATCTGAGCGGCACGCCCGCGACAGAAGCTGATGCCCAAACAGCCAACAGGGATGCCGGTGTCTATGTTCTGGTTCGCGACGGCGTCACGTTGACGGCTGATGAATTGGCGACGTGTAACCCGTAATTCACCTGCGCGTTTACCAGACCCTAACCGCGTTGTTGTAAAGTGAGCGTTCAGTCAGTTGGAGAATCCGGCTGTTACAAGGGCGTTCAAACTCATGCTCAAAGGCCTGATAGACCGTGTAGACGACCTCGACCCCCGCATCCTTTCCGGACGCGTGACGGCGGTCAACGGGTTGTTGCTTGAGGCC
This sequence comes from uncultured Maricaulaceae bacterium, assembly GCA_963976265.1. Lineage (GTDB taxonomy): Bacteria > Pseudomonadota > Alphaproteobacteria > Caulobacterales > Maricaulaceae > Hyphobacterium. The sequence continues at coordinate 5,532 of CAXBKM010000105.1, read as the reverse complement.
GAAGGGCCGAAAGACGGCTTTGCTCTGGGCGCTCGCGCAAAGGTTCAAACCGCCAATGGCATGGCGTCATGCGAAGTTGTTGGGTTTCGCGGCCGCTCAGCCCTGATGATGCCCTTTGGGCCACTGGAAGGGGTTCGCCCCGGGGCGCAGGCGCATCTCGATGCGTCCATGGCGACGGCCCGGCCCAGCGATGCCTGGCTTGGCCGCGTCATCGACGCCTTTGCCCAGCCGCGTGATGGCCTGGGGCCACTCGCTGAAGGGCGGCACGCCTATCCAATCAAGGGTCAGCCGCCTTGCGCGCATGGCCGCGCCCGTCTGGGCACACGTCTGGATCTGGGTGTTCGCGTGCTGAATGTATTTGCTCCCATGCGGCGCGGACAGCGTCTCGGCGTCTTTGCGGGCTCCGGCGTTGGCAAGTCTGTTTTGATGTCGATGCTGGCGCGCGGATCAGACGCCGATGTGATCGTGATCGGTCTGGTGGGCGAACGAGGACGTGAGGCGCGCGAATTCGTCGAAGACGTTTTGGGTGAGGAAGGTCGGCGGAGGTCGGTCGTGATAACCGAGACGTCTGATGCTCCGGCACTGGCGCGCCGTCAGGCTGCGCAGCTTACATTGACCGTCGCCGAGTATTTCCGTGATCAGGGCAAGGATGTGCTTTGCCTGATGGATTCGGTGACCCGGGTCGCCCTGGCACAGCGCGAAATTGGTCTGGCCGCCGGCGAACCACCGACCACACGCGGCTATACGCCGTCCGTATTTGCTGAACTGCCCCGCCTGCTCGAACGCGCCGGACCGGGCCCCGCGCGCGAAGATGGCGGCAAGCAGGGGACGATTACCGGCCTGTTTACGGTGCTGGTGGATGGCGACGACCATAATGAACCGATTGCCGATGCGGTGCGCGGTATTCTTGACGGGCACGTTGTGATGAGCCGCGCAATTGCCGAGCGCGGCCGTTTCCCCGCGATCGACGTTTTGCGTTCGATCAGCCGGACCGCGCCGGAAGTTTACGACAATGACGAAGATGGGCTGGTGCGCGAAGCGCGCCGCTCGTTGGCGGCTTATGCCGATATGGAAGAATTGATCCGGCTTGGCGCCTATGCCGCCGGATCGAACCCGGCAACAGACCGGGCAATTGCTCTCAACGAACCGTTGGAAGCATTCCTCGCTCAGGGAAAAGACGACGCCTCATCCATAGATGAGAGCTTCGCGACCTTGCGCGGGATTTTGGGTGGTGATGGAGAAGACACATGACGCGATCACACGCGCCATTGATCCGGCTGGCCCGGTTCAAGGTTGAAGAATTACAAAAGCAACTCGCCGAGATTGATCGGGCGCGCACAGCGCTTAATCATCAGATTGATCGGCTGGAAGCCTCTGTTCCCGAAGAGCAGGCCGAAGCGACCAAGTCGAAAGACGGGTTCCTGGCTTATGGCTCCTACGCGCAGGCGGTTATCAAGCGCAAGGAGAATATCCGCCTCTCGCTCGATGAGGTCGATGGTCAGGCTGAGAATATTCGCGGTCGACTGGAAACGGCTTACCAGGAACTCAAAAAATATGAGCTCCTGGAAGAACGCCGCCTGTCGCGGATCGAAGATGCCGTGCGTGCAGCCGAGCAGGCCGAGCTGGACGAAATCGCCCAGACCCGCGCTCTGACGGCGCACTAGCAGGCTGGTCTCATTAATATTACTCTTGCGTCATGCCCCGCCTTATGCGGGGCATATCATCCGCTCGCATAGCTGCCCAGCATGAATCGGGGAATGAGGCGGTATTGGTTTCGTTGTGGCGGGTCAACGCCGCCCATACCGCCCCTTGATCGTGAAGATCAGGCCAATAGCCACGAAATAGATGAAGATACGCGCCAGGACGGCGATCCCGCTTTCATCAAGGCGCACCAGCATCAAATCGAGGGCAAAATCCGGCGGTGTTCCTGTCGCCCAGCGCCAGAAGAAGGGTGAAATGGTATCGGCGATAAAAGCCAGTCCCACCACGACGGGCAATTGTGTGATGCGCCGCATGATCAGCGCGCCAACGATGGACCACAACAAGATCATCCACCAGTCAAAGCCGGTGAAGCTTGTAGTCATCCTCTCCATGATCGCTTCCATGGTGTCGTACCTTAAGCTGCTTTGCGCGTTTGCGCGAGACTGCCCGCGAGCGCGGCGAGATCTTTTGCGATCCAGGCTTCTGGATGCAGGGCAGAGGGCAATTGCTGGGCGCGAATGGATTCGGGCACTTTACCGTCACGGCGGACAATCCCGGCCAGCGGGGGCGCGAAACTCAAAAAGCTCTCGCAGGTTTTGCGAAACGCCAGATAGGCGTTGCGACCCGCCTCTTCATCGGGTGCATTATTAACCACGACCATCGGTGCGGCCCCGTCATCGCGTCGGCGCAGGGTTTTAACGAAAGCATAGGCGTCCGTCAGCGATGTGGGCTCGTCATTGATGACAATCAACACATCGTCGGCGGCCAGCGCCAGGCGGATCGTGGAGTGATCGGCCCCGGCAGCGAGATCGAGAATGGCGCGATCATAGGAAAGCGCCAGCGCCGCCAACCCTGTCGCAAGCCGGTTGACAGCATCGCGTTTGAGGTTAGCGAGATTGCCTGAACCGGATCGCCCGGAAATCACATGGAAGCCACCTTTTTCGAATGCGCCGCCCAGAACCGGAATGGCGGCATCTTCCAGCAGAACTTCGCCCGATAATACGGCGGCCAGATCGGCGTCGGGAGTCAGTCCCAACTGAACATCGACATTGGCCATACCCAGATCGCCATCGACGAGTAACGCCCGTTCACCTGCCATGGAGAAAGCATGGGCCAGACCGGCGGACATGACGGTCTTGCCGACACCGCCCTTGCCGGAGGCAATTGCCAGTATTCGGCCTGCGGGCGCAAAGGGAGAGGCACTCATGCTTCGTCCTCCATGACGATCAGGTCTTCAGGCAATTCACGTTCGTCGAGCAGGGCGCGCGCCAAGCGCAAAGGCGTCGCCGGGGCCAGGGCCGATCCGATATAGGGACTGGCCGAAATGTTGGCATAGGCCAGGCCCGCCTCGCCAACGCCGATAATCGCGCCCTGACGGCGTGATGTATCGAGCTTGGTCAGGATGACACGCGTCGCACCGATGGCAGCAAACATGGCGGCGGCATCGTCTGCATCTTCCGGGGCCAACCCCGCTTCAATCACCGGTACAATCTCGGCTTCGGCGGCGGCGGCGAGCGCGCTGATCATATCGAGATCGTCCAGATCAAAGGGATTGCAGGCCGGCGCATCAATCAGCACCAATTCTCCGGCCAGGCTGTCGACCAGGGCTTGCAAATCCCGCGCATCGTCGCAGGTTTCACAGCGCAGCTTTAACAGGCCTGCCAGAGCGCGTAGCCGCGCCTCGGCGCCGGCGCGCTCGACATCCGCTGCGACCAAAACCGGATTGCAGCCATCTGCCACGGCGCGCGCGGCGAGCTTCGCCAGCGCCGAGGTTTTGCCCGCACCGGGCGCTCCGACAATCAACAGGGCACAATCTGGAATGTGCTCAATCGGGCGGAATGCATATCGGGCATCCAAAGCCTGGGCGAGGGCGGCCGGGGCCATGGTGTCATCATAAGTGCCCGCGCTACGAGACAGCGCGTCAGCTGCGTGGTCGGGCACGCGATGAAAGTTCAACGCCGCCAGAACGGAATCGCTGGCGTCCCTGTTGGGGGTTTCAGCTGGTTTGCGCTGTGCAGCACGCAGACGCGGAGCTTCTGCCACATCGCCCTGGCGCGGGCCTTCGGCAGCGGCGCGAACCTGAACGCCGCCATCGCGCGCATCGCTGGTCGAGACGATAACAGCGTCACGTCCCAGATCGCGGCGGACCAGTGACATGGCTTCGCTCAAACTGGCCGCTGAAAAAGTGCGTAGTCGCATAAGTTAGATATGCCCCATGGTTTTCAGACGCGCCGTCGGGTGAATTTCATTCTGGCTCATCACATTGGTCTGCGGGCGGAAGCGCTCGACCAGGGATCGCACATAGGGCCGGATTGAAGGGCTGGTCAGAAGAACCGGGCTTTGACCGTCCGCTGCCGCCCGTTCAAAGGCATCGCGAACCGCGGCGACAAACTCGTGCAATTTTGACGGGGCGAGTGCCAGCGTGCGGCGCTCACCATCCCCGATCAGGGCTTCGGCAAAGGCCTGCTCCCACTGCGGTGACAGGGCGAGGATCGGCATTTCACCGGACGGCGAGCGGTTGCCATGACAAATCTGGCGCGCAAGGCGGCCGCGAACATGTTCGGTAATGGAATCGAGATTTTGGCTCTGCGCGCTGGCTTCGGCGATACCTTCGAGAATCGTGGGCAAATCGCGGATCGAGATGCGCTCACGCAGCAGCGATTGCAGGACGCGCTGGATACCGGCTCGGGTGATCTGCGATGGCGCAATATCGTCGACCAGCTTGCGGTGCTCCTTCGACAGGCCGTCAATCAGCTTCTCGACCTCGGCATAGGACAAGAGGTCCGGCATATGTTCGCGCAGAATTTCGGTCAGATGCGTCACCAGAACGGCGGCCGGATCAACAATCGTATAGCCCCGGAAAACCGCTTCCTCGCGCAGGCTTTCCTCGATCCATGTGGCGGGGAGGCCAAAAGTCGGTTCTTTCACATGATCACCGGGAAGATCGATCTGCGCCCCTTGCGGGTCCATGACCAGCAGGTGTTTGAGACGAACCTCGCCCTTGCCCGCTTCCATTTCCTTGACGCGCAGCACGTATTCGTTGGAGCCAAGCCGCATATTGTCGACGATGCGCACTGACGGCGTCACGAAACCGGTATCCTGGGCCATGGTCCGGCGCAGGGCGCGGATTTGGTCAGTCAGGCGGCGGCCTTCGACATCATTGATCAGAGGCAGCAGGGCGTAGCCGAGTTCGATTTTCAATTCGTCCATGGCGAGCGTTTCGCCAATCGGCGGATCAACGGGCTCACTTGAAACCGCGTCCTTTTCAGCTTCACGCACCGCGGCAACTTCCGCATTTGTGGTCCGTTTCTGCGCGGCCCAGGCCAGGCCGCCTGCGCCCGCGGCCATAATCGCGAAGGGCAGGAGCGGCATGCCGGGCAACAGCCCGATGACGAGTGCGCTGGCTGCGACCATGCCCAGGCCTTGAGGGCTGCCAGCCAGCTGTGTGACCAGCGCCTTGTCGGCTTGCCCCTCGACACCGGCTTTCGACACGAGAAGACCCGCGGCCACCGAGACGATCAGTGCCGGAATTTGTGAGACCAGACCGTCGCCGATCGTCAGGGTCGAATATGTGCTGGCCGCCGTGCTGAAATCCATGCCCGACTGAGCCACGCCGATGATAATACCGCCAATCAGATTAATCGCGGTGATCATGATGCCGGCCATCGCATCGCCGCGAACAAATTTCGAGGCACCGTCCATGGCGCCGAAGAAATTGGATTCGCCTTCCAATTCCTTGCGGCGGGCGCGGGCTTCGTCCTCGGAAATCAGGCCCGATGACAGATCGGCATCAATCGCCATTTGCTTGCCGGGCATGGCATCGAGTGTAAA
>CAXBKM010000104.1:0-6877 GCA_963976265.1 uncultured Maricaulaceae bacterium | reverse complement strand
CGCTGCAAATCGCGACGAAATGGGCGATGCCGGGCAAAAGCTGGTCGACGGCGTCGCGTTGACCGAGCGCTCCCTGATCAGCGCGTTCGAACGTCATGGCGTCAAGAAAGTCGATCCGCAGCCCGGGGATGCCTTTGACCCTCATTTACATCAGGCCACGGCGCAATTCCCCTCCGAACATGAATCCGGTTCCATCGCCGTCGTGATGGCGCCCGGCTACGTCATTGGCAATCGAACCTTGCGCGCCGCCATGGTCGCGGTCTCAACCGGGCCCGCTGACGGGGCTGATGCGGCTAATGATGGCGACGGCAGTGTCGATGTGAAGGCCTAGCGGGATTCGGCGGGTGCGGCCCCCGCCTGCGCCAAACCGGATTCCATTTCATCCAGCGTGGCGATGTCGGGCAAGGGATGGACGAGGTCAGTAATTTCGGCCTCGCGCCCCGCCTGCCAGGCAACATGCTCCTCGCGATTGATCGGCTTTGGAGCTGCCCGGATGGACGTGCTGCAATTTGGTACCATGGCCTGAACCGACACCAGGTCCATCAAGTCGTCGATTTCGGCTTCGCCGCCCTCGCCGCGCAGCCTTTTTTGCGGCAATCTCTCTCATGAAAGCGAATGGAGTTTTGTCATTATGGGCCTTCCCCCCTGGGCGATGGATGCACTGAACGTCCTGACGCAAATCTTTATCCTGGCCATCGGCCTGCTGGTCGTGATCGCTGTGGTGATGTTCATCATCGATATCAGCCAGACCAGGGATGCCGTACGGCGCAATTATCCGGTCGTCGGGCGGTTCCGGGGCCTGTTCACCACGCTGGGCGAGTTTTTTCGCCAGTATTTTTTCGCACTCGACCGCGAAGAATTACCGTTCAACCGGGCCGAACGCGAATGGGTGTATCGCGCCGCCAAGGGAAAGGGTGGGACAATTGCCTTTGGCTCTACCAAACCGCTGACCCCTGCGGGCACGGCAGTATTTGTCAATGCACCCTTCCCGCCGCTGGACGACGATCACGCCGCGACCGCGCCGCTGCAGATCGGACCGACAGCGCGCCAACCCTATGATGCGCCCTCTTTCTTCAACATTTCCGGCATGAGCTATGGCGCCCTGTCCAAACCTGCGGTGCGGGCCCTGTCCATGGGCGCGGCCAAGGCCAATATCTGGCTCAATACCGGCGAGGGCGGCCTGGCCCCGGCGCATCTGGAAGGCGGCTGCGATATTGTATTCCAGATCGGGACGGCAAAATACGGCGTTCGCGACGCCAAGGGCGATTTGTCCGACGACAAGCTCCGCGAAGTGGCCGCACACCCACAAGTCAAAATGTTCGAGCTCAAACTCTCGCAGGGCGCAAAACCCGGCAAGGGCGGCATTTTGCCGGCTGAAAAAGTCTCCGAAGAAATCGCCCGAATCCGCGGCATACCGGAAGGCAAGGCCTCCATTTCACCCAACCGGCACACCGATATTGATGACATCGAAAGTCTGCTCGATACGATCCATCATATCCGCGACGTGACGGGCAAGCCGGTCGGCTTCAAGGCCGTTGTCGGAGCCTATGGCTGGATTGAAGCGCTTTGCAAGGCGGTCCATTCACGGGGTCTGGACAGTGCGCCAGACTTTTTCACCATCGATTCCGGTGATGGCGGCACGGGCGCTGCGCCGATGGCCTTGATGGACAATGTCGGCCTGCCAATTCGCGAAAGCCTGCCCATAGTCGCTGAAATTCTACGCGAGCGCGGCTTGAAGAAACGCATGCGCCTGATTGCGTCCGGCAAACTGCTCATCCCCAGCGGCGCAGCCTGGGCGCTCGCTGCGGGCGCAGACTTTGTTCAATGCGGACGCGGCTTCATGTTTTCTTTGGGATGTATTCAGGCGATGAAATGCCATGAAAACACGTGCCCGACTGGCGTGACCACGCACAATAGGCGGCTTCAACGCGGATTGGTGCCGCGCGATAAATCCGAAAAAGTCGCGCAATACGCCAACACAATCCGCGCGCATGTCGAGATGATCGCCCATTCCTGCGGTGTTGCGGAGCCACGCCTGCTCAAACCCAAACATGTGCGACTGGTTCAGGCCAATGCGCGCTCAATTTCGATGGCAAACATGAAATTTCGTGCTGATGACGCGCCCGATGACAACACATTTCCGTCCCAGCGCTAGGCCGGTCGCGTCACCCGCCGCAGTGTCAGATTGATGCGGCCTCCGTCTGTGAATATCTCGCGCGGCAGCAAGGTTGACGTGCCCGGATAAATCCGGTCAACGCCATGAAAACATTGCCGCGCGGCCCCGCCGAGCACCACAACATCGCCGGAAGACAGGATCATGGAGGCCGATTTGTCCGAGCGGTTTGGGCCGCCCATACGAAATCTTGCCTTGTCACCCAGCGATACCGAGACCACGGCGGCGTCGGTCGCCTCTTCATCCCAGTCTATGTGCAGGCCAAGCCTGTTGCCCGGCGCATAGTAATTGATCAGGCAGGCCTCAGGGCGTGCAGGATAGTCCGCAATTTCGCCCCAGAGATTGAGCAAAGTCTGCGGCATTTCCGGCCATGCGTTGCCGTTCACTGGGTGTGCAACCTCATACCGATAGCCCTTTTGCTTGTCCGTAACCCAGCCCAGCGGGCCAAAATTGCTCATCTTGACGCTGACCGGCTTGCCCGTACGCGGCATGGTTGGCCGGTAGAGCGGCGCGATCGCCAGCCCTGCGACGACTGCGTCGATCAGTGCGCCCTGCTCAGCGCGGCCAAAATAACCCGGCAGGAAGCGAAAACCCTGCGGCAGTGAAAACAGTTTTGACGTCATGTCGCGTAGTGTGAACAGGACTTCGCCTCCCCGCCACCCGAATTTTGCGCGGTTTGTGCCGCAGTGCTTTGGTCCTGCAGTGCAGGGTGCGCGTGGTTCAGCGAATGATTTTTGCCTGAATCAATATTCCCCCACCCCTTGCGGGGGATTGTATGCCCCCCTAAATCCCATGCCGAACGGGTCATTCAGGCCCATAACGAGTTGGAAGCAACGGGGCCATGTGCCTCGAAAACCGGGGGGTTTTCAACGTTGGCAAGCGGTGCCTTTGGGCCGCAGCCTTCCTCTTGAAAATCCTGCCCAAGAAAAAACGGAGCGTAAGACACCCATGAGCAAGGTTATCGGTATCGATCTTGGCACCACCAATTCCTGTGTCGCCGTCATGGACGGTGGTCAGGCCAAGGTAATTGAGAACTCGGAAGGCGCACGGACCACACCGTCTGTCGTGGCTTTCACAAAAGATGGTGAGCGACTGATCGGACAGCCCGCTCGCCGCCAGGCCGTCACCAATCCTGAGCAGACCTTCTTTGCCATTAAGCGCCTGATTGGCCGCAATATGGATGACCCGATGGTCAAGAAGGACGCCGGAATGGTGCCCTACAAGATCGTCAAGGCCGACAGTGGTGCTGCCTGGGTCCAGGGTCGCGACAACAAGAAATTCTCGCCATCTGAAATTTCCGCTTTCATCCTCACCAAGATGAAGGAAACGGCCGAAGCCTATCTTGGCGAGACCGTCGAGCAGGCCGTGATCACGGTTCCGGCCTATTTTGATGATGCCCAGCGCCAGGCCACAAAAGATGCGGGCAAGATTGCCGGCCTTGAGGTCCTGCGCATTATCAACGAGCCCACGGCCGCAGCCCTGGCCTATGGTCTCGACAAGGACACCAACAAAACCATCGCGGTTTATGACCTTGGCGGCGGCACGTTCGATGTGTCCATTCTGGAAATTGGCGATGGCGTTTTCGAAGTGAAAGCGACCAATGGTGATACCTTCCTCGGTGGTGAAGATTTCGACATGCGGATCGTCGAATACTTCGCCGAAGAGTTCAAAAAGGAAAACGGCATTGACCTCAAGGCCGACAAGCTCGCCCTGCAGCGCCTGAAGGAAGAGGCCGAAAAAGCCAAGAAAGAATTGTCATCTGCGACATCTTACGAGGTTAATCTGCCCTTCATTACCGCCGACGCGTCTGGTCCAAAACACCTGACCATGAAGCTGTCGCGCGCCAAGCTCGAAGCGCTGGTCGAAGATTTGGTCAAGCGCACGGTTGATCCGTGCAAAAAGGCCCTGAAAGACGCCGGTCTTTCTGCGTCTGACATTGATGACGTGGTTCTGGTTGGCGGCATGACCCGCATGCCGAAAGTCCAGGAGACTGTGAAATCCTTCTTCGGGCGTGACCCGCACAAGGGCGTGAACCCCGATGAAGTCGTCGCCATGGGCGCGGCCATTCAGGCCGGCGTCCTGCAAGGCGATGTTAAGGACGTGCTTTTGCTTGATGTCACGCCGCTGAGCCTTGGCATCGAAACGCTGGGCGGTGTGTTTACGCCGTTGATCGAGCGCAACACGACCATCCCGACGAAAAAGTCCCAGACATTCTCGACGGCTGATGACAATCAGAACGCCGTAACCATCAAGGTCTCGCAGGGTGAGCGCCAAATGGCCGCCGACAACAAATTGCTCGGCCAGTTTGATTTGATGGGCATTCCACCGGCACCGCGTGGCATGCCACAGATCGAAGTGACTTTCGACATTGATGCCAATGGTATCGTCAATGTGTCAGCCAAGGACAAGGCGACCGGCAAGGAACAACAAATCCGGATCCAGGCCTCTGGCGGATTGTCCGACGATGATATTGATCAAATGGTCAAGGATGCCGAAGCCAATGCGGACGCCGACAAGGCCCGCAAGGAATTGGTCGAAGCGAAAAATGCTGCTGAAGCCATGATTCACCAAACTGAACAGCAACTCACCGAATTTGGTGACAAGGTTGGCTCTGATGACAAGGCGGCGATCGAAGCGGCAATTGAAGATCTGAAATCGGTGAAGGATGGCGATGACCTCGCGCCGATACAGGAAAAGACCCAGGCCCTGGTTCAGGCAGCCATGAAATTGGGTGAAGCCATGTATGCGGCACAGGCCGCAGAAGCAGAATCCGGTGACACGGGCTCGGAAGATCCCGCTCAGGATGATGATGTTGTCGACGCAGAATATTCGGAAGTCGATGGCGATGATGGCGAGAAAAGCGACGAGAAAAAAGACGCTTGATCATCGCCTTTTGGTATCACGCATGCATCCCGTCGACCCTGAGGGTCGGCGGGATTGTGATGCCCGGCTCTGAAGGGCTCTAATTTTATGTCGAAACGCGATTATTACGAAGTTCTGGGTGTCGCCAAGGGCGCTGACGAGAAGACGCTGAAAAGCGCTTATCGTAAACTTGCCATGCAATACCATCCGGACCGCAATCCCGGCGATGCCGCGGCTGAAGCCAGCTTCAAGGAAGTTGGCGAAGCCTATGCAGTGTTGTCTGATCCCGACAAGAAGGCGGCATACGACCGCATGGGCCATGCCGCGTTTGAAAACGGCATGGGCGGCGGCGGTGGACAGGGCCCGTTTGGTGCAGGCGGCGGCGCAGCAGACTTTGCCGATATATTTGAGCAGGTCTTCGGGGGTGCCTTTGGCGGTATGGGCGGCGGCGGTCGTGGCGCCCGCAATGGGCCGGCGCGTGGTTCTGATCTGCGCTATGACATGGAAATCAGCCTCAACGAGGCCTTTGGTGGCAAGTCAACAACGATCGATGTCCCAACCAATCTGGGGTGCGAGCGCTGCGATGGAAATGGCGCGGAGCCCGGCACCTCACTGGAAACCTGTGGTCAATGCAATGGTAGCGGCGTCGTAACCGGCGGGAATGGCATGTTCCGGATTCGCCAAGCCTGTCCGCGCTGCGGCGGCCAGGGCAAGTATGTCAAAACACCGTGCCAGGACTGCGACGGTTCTGGCCGGGTTCGCAAGACACGGACTCTGAATGTCGATATTCCGGCAGGCGTCGAAGATGGCATGCGCATTCGTCTCGCCGGTGAAGGCGAGGGTGGTGCGCGCGGTGGACCTCGCGGCGATCTCTATATCTTTATCCATATCGCGCCGCACGATCTGTTTGAGCGCGACGGACCCAATCTCTATTGCCGTGCGCCCGTTCCCATGGTGACCGCTGCGCTGGGCGGTGGGGTGTGCGTGCCTGTCGTCGATGGTGGCAAGGCGGAGCTTAAAATTCCTGCCAGCGCCCAGACCGGCAAACGCATGCGTTTGAAGGGCAAGGGCATGCCCCGCGTTCGGGGCGGACCACGCGGCGACATGATTGTCGAATTGTTTGTTGAGACGCCGCGCAATCTGACTGAGCGTCAAAAAGAGCTTCTGAAAGAATTCTGCGAGCTGTCGGGCAATGACTGCAATCCGGATTCCGACGGCTTCATGGGCAAGGCCAAACGTTTTTGGGATGATCTGACAACCGAAGACGGGCGCCCGAACGTTTAGCGCCTACCCCGCCGCCAGATACCAGACCGCTGCGCGCTCCAGTTCGGACGAGAAGAGCTTTCGCGCATCCGCGTCTGCCGTGACCGTTCCGGCCAGGACGGCATCACGGGTCAATCCGGTAATCATCGTTAAAATGAATTCAGCGCGCAAAGGGGCTTGTGCCTCACGCGACGCACCCAATCTGGCCAGCATGTCAGCACAAAGTGACACCAGGCGCTCGCGATGGGCCAGTCGATCCAGCGGCGGATGCGCGCGAAGCAGGGATTGGCGCGACAAGGCCTGGTCGAGTGACAGCGCAATCAGGCTCTCGATCCAGCCGCGGACATCGCGCGCTCGCATGGCATTGGCAGTTGCTCCGGCCATTGCTTCGGACAGGGCTTCCGCATCGCGCGCCAACAACATTGCCATCAGATCGGACTTGCTTTCAAAGCGTCCATAAAAGGCACCGGTTGAGCATTCGGCCTGCTGGACAATATCGGGGATTGTGAGCGCGTCGAGCCGATCTGCCTCTATGGCGCGCATAGCGACCTTAATTATCCGGTCGAGCGTTGCCCGGCT
>CAXBKM010000103.1:0-6891 GCA_963976265.1 uncultured Maricaulaceae bacterium | reverse complement strand
CGGTCATCGGTGTCGCATAGGGAATACCCCACGCATTGACGTGAAACATGGGCACAACCGGCATCAGAACGCCGCGCGACCCTACGCCAATGACATCCGTGGCACAGCTCGCCATGGCGTGCAGCACGGTCGAGCGATGGGAATACAGCACGCCCTTGGGATCGCCTGTCGTGCCGGATGTATAGCAGAGCCCGGCGGCCGAGTTTTCATCAAATACCGGCCAATCATAATCAGGTTTCTGCGCAGCGATCAGGTCTTCATAGGCCTTGCACTTGGTTTTCATCGGCGAGGCGTTTTCCTTGTCACCCAGGACGATCCAGTGCTTGACGCCTTTACAATGCTTGGCGATGCCCTCGATCAGAGGGGCGAATTGAACATCAAAGAAAACGGCTTTTGATTTGGCGTGGTCCAGCATCCATATCAGCTGGGCCGGGTCGAGGCGGGGATTGACCGTATGGATCACCGCGCCCATGCCGGAAACCGCGTAGTAGAGCTCGAAATGGCGGTGTGAATTCCAGGCAATTGTCGCGACGCGATCGGCGGGTTTGATTTTCAGGGTTTTGGTCAGTGCATTGGCGAGTTGCTTGGACCGCTCATGCGCATCGGCATATCCATAGCGATGAATTTCCCCCGATTCCGGGAGCCGCGTCACGATTTCGCGGTCACCATGGCACTTGGCCGCATGTTGCAATATGCCCGAAATCATCAAGGGCATGTCCATCATTTCGCCACGCATGTTCATTGTTACTGTACTCCCCAAATTTGTGTTTCGCCGCTTTGTGCGATTTGCCTTATGAAACGCGGTAAAATACGCCCACGCAACAGGTTTCGACTAATTATAGAGTGAATTGTTCACCCGAGAAGGTGTGTAGAAGGAATTTCATGGATGGATGAGCGGCCTCAATATGATGATGTGGTCTCTGCGGCGCGCCAATTGGCCGGGCATGCGATCCGGACGCCACTGCTTGAGAACGAATATCTCAACGCCCGACTCGGCGGACGTGTTCTGATCAAGCCTGAGGTTTTGCAACGCACGGGTTCATTCAAGTTTCGCGGGGCCTATAATCGCCTGTCGCGGCTGAGCGCGGCTGAAAAAGCCAACGGCGTTGTGGCGTTTTCATCGGGCAATCATGCGCAGGGCGTGGCCTATGCGGCGCAGCTTCTGGGCATTCATGCCGTCATCGTCATGCCAACCGACGCGCCAAATGTGAAGGTCGTGGGCGTCCGCCGTTATGGCGGCGAGATTGTCAGCTATGACCGGGCAACTGCGGACCGGGTTGCCATCGCCAACGAGCTGGTTGGCAGGACAGGGGGTATTGTCGTTCCGTCATTCGATGATCCCTTCATCATTGCCGGGCAGGGCACAACCGGTCTGGAGATCGCGCAGGATTGCGAAGCTATGGACGTCTCGCCTGATCTGCTGCTGTGCGGGGCAGGCGGTGGTGGATTGATTGCCGGGACCGGGCTCGCGATGAAACGTCACTTCCCACAGACCGAAATTTGGGCCGTGGAGCCTGAGGATTTCGACGATCACCGGCGGTCACTGAAGGCCGACGCGCGCGTCGCGAACAAGCGCCTTTCCGGTTCGATTCAGGATGCCATCCTGACCGACATGCCAGGGGCACTAACCTTTCCGATAAACAGGAAAAACCTCGCAGGTGGTTTGGTCGTCAGCGATGATGACACGCTCGACGCAATGGCCGTGGCGTTCGCGGATCTCAAACTGGTTGTCGAACCGGGCGGTATTCCATCACTTGCCGCCTTGCTATCGGGCAAGATCGCGCTCGACGGACGCACAGCAATCTGCATCCTGACCGGCGGCAATGTGGATCCGGCAGTGTTTCAAAAGGCGCTGGAGCGGCTTTAGAAGTTCGGCGCGCCGCGATTGAGGTCCTGAATAATCGTCAATGGCACAGGTTGATTGCCGTTCAGCCGATAGCGGTAGACTTGCGTGTTTTCCATGACCCGCTGGACGTAATTGCGTGTCTCTGAAAATGGAATGCTCTCGATCCAGTCAATGGGGTCAAGGCCGGCCGCGCGTGGGTCACCATAATCATCCAGCCAGCGATTGGCGCGGTGGCCGCCTGCATTATAGGCCGCCATGGCAATGATGTATGAACCGTCAAAGTCGTCGATCACTTCCTGCAAATGGTGCTGGCCAAGCTGCATGTTGTACTCGGCATCATAGGTCAGCCAGTCAAACCGGTAGGGCAGGCCAAGCTGGCGTGCGGTTTGGCGTGCGGTGGCTGGCATCATCTGCATCATGCCGCGCGCGCCTGCGCCACTGACCGCAAGCGGATCAAACTCGGTTTCCTGACGAATAATTCCGTGAGAGAGGGCCGGTTCCGGCGCGCCGCCACGATTGACACTTGGCAGCGGTATGACGGGATAAGATGCTTCTGCCAAAATATTCCAGCGATAGGATGCGGCTTTTGCCGCACGAACGGCCTGGCGTCGGTTGAGATAATCCAGCGACAATTCAGCGAGCAAAACAGATTCTTCTGCGGCCTCCAACTCGTCATCGAGATGATAGCTGAAGACGCGGAAATAATAGTCATTGCCCAGTTCCGCAAAGAGTCGCAGCGCACGGGTCACTGGTCGGCTTTCAAATGTAACCCGGTGTGTCTGTGTTGGAACTGGCTGCGGTGGCAAAACCAGCATGGGCGTGCCGACGGCGGTGCGGGCGATGGCCAATTGTCCGTAAAAAGTCGTCGAGTGCACACTCGCCAAATCATAAAAATTGCGTGCCTCATCTGCGCGCCCAAGCGCCTCGGCAGCGCGGCCCTGCCAATAGCGGCCGCGTGCAACCGATACGGGGCGCCCCACGCCTTCTGCCAAAGTGGTGAAATGCTCAAGCGCATCTTCAGCGCGGTCCAGATAACGCAGTGCAAGCCAGCCCGCGACAAACTCCGCATCCGCGAAGTTCGCGCCTGAAGACATGCCATTGGCCGCTGCCAGCCGATAGGCCGTCGCATAGTCGCGATCACGGATCAGGTTGAGGATGGCCAGGCGTCGTTCCAGCCACATATCGGCAAGGGCGGTCGTCGAGTTGTGTTCGGACGGGAGCGCGAGCAGCATTTCCAGCGCGCCATCATCCAAATTGGCCCGGCGACGCCAGCGCGCGCGTTCATAGATCAAGCCGGGATGCGTGCTGAGCGATGCAGGAACGGCGTTGACGGCCGCATTTACATTGCCGCTTCGGCCCGCCAATTGAATACGGGCATCGACAAGTCGTTGCCAGCCTGCGTCCAGCTGCGGCCTGATATCGCGCGCCGCGGTGCGCTGGTCATTCCACAGCAACATGTCAGCGCGCGCTTGATGGTCGGCCTGCGTCAGGCGCGAGCGGTGCGCGCTGAGCACTTCACGTTGTCTGTAAAGCCGGAGTGTATGATTGCGCCAGGCGTCGCGGATTTGTTCCGTGCCGGCATCGACCTGCCCTGCGGCGAGCAGGGCTTCGCCATAGGCAATCTTGCCTTCGCCGGACAAGGGCGCACGCAACTGAAACCAGCCATTGATGAAGGGGGCCGTCAGGCCGGATGTGCCGATCTTGAATTCGGCTTCGCGCTGAATATTGCTGTATTGCGGCCAGCCTTCGAGCTCATTGAGGGCCAGATCAAGATCAAAGAAGCTGGCACCCGCATCAGAGGTGGCGATCCGCCATAACAATATATTACGGGCAACTGGGTCGGACATGCGTCCGCGAAAACTTCGCACCTCCGCCCAATCGCCATCGGACGCAGCAGACAGTCCCCGGCGCAACATGGTTGCGTCATGATCATCGAGATATTGCGAATGATTAGGCCTTTCCGGCTTCAAGCGAGGCGGCGGACCGTTCGCAAATGCCGAGGCAGACAACATCAACACAAGAATGAGAGACAGAACACGCATGAGCATGGAGGCGAACATACCTTGATTGCGAGCAGCGACCAGCATCATGTCGCTAACCTTGGCCATGTGTCTAGCGCCGTTTCTGGTGCTTGGAAGCGGACACATGCCTCGATATGCTCCATAAGCGTTCACGAATGAAACAGGATGTTGAAACATGTTCCGCGGCTCTCTGACTGCATTGGTGACTCCGTTCAAGAATGGTGCCGTTGATGACAATGCTTTCGCGACGCTGGTCGAACGACAGATCAACGCGGGCACTCATGGGCTTGTTCCCTGCGGAACAACGGGAGAATCGCCCACGCTGACGACGGTTGAAAAGAAACACCTGATCAGCTTGACGGTTGAGCTTTCGGCCGGCCGTGTTCCGGTCATCGCCGGTGTCGGGTCCAACAGTACGGCGGCGACGATCGAGATGCAGGCGTTTGCCAGAGACGCGGGCGTGGATGCCGGGCTGGTTGTGACGCCGTATTACAACAAGCCCAGTCAAGACGGGCTTTTTGCCCATTTTGAGGCGATCAGCGATGCCGTCGATTTGCCAATCATTGTCTATAATATCCCAGGACGTTCCATCGTCGATATCAGCAATGCGACAATGGTGCGGATCGCCAAGCTCAAAAATGTGATCGGCGTGAAGGATGCGACAGGCGATATTGCGCGTGTCAGCGCCTACCGAACATCGATTGGTGACGATTTCTGTCAATTGTCTGGCGAGGACCCAACGGCCATTGGTTATAACGCCCAGGGCGGGGTGGGATGCATCTCTGTCACATCGAATGTTGCGCCCGCGTTGTGCTCCCGTATGCAAATCGCAACGCTGGAAGGCCACTATGACGAGGCAAACGCCCTCCAGGCCAAGCTCTACGCACTCCATGAAGCGCTTTTCATGTCACCAAGCCCCGGCCCGGCGAAATATGCGCTGTCCCTGATGGGGCTTTGCAGCGATGAATTGCGCCTACCTCTGACACCTCCTGACGAAACGCTCAAAGCCCGGATCCGCGATGCGCTGGATCAGGCCGGGCTTGAGTATGTGTCATGAGAAAAGATGGTGCCGTCGCGATCAATCGCCGCGCGCGATTTGATTATGAGATTGAAGAAACGTTTGAAGCGGGCCTTCAATTACAGGGCAGCGAGGTTAAATCGCTGCGCGAGGGCCGCGCCAATATTGCTGAATCCTATGTCGGCCCTGAAGGCGACGAAATATTCCTGATCAATGCGGACATACCGCCCTTTGGTCACGCCAACCAGTTCAACCATGAGCCGCGTCGCCGCCGGAAACTGTTGTTGAAGCGCAAGGAGATCGGTCAATTAATCGGTGCCGTGACGCGCGAAGGCCGAACGATCATACCGCTTCGGCTATTCTTCAATGGTCGCGGATTGGCCAAGCTTCAAATCGGAATTGCCAAGGGCAAGAAGGCCATCGACAAGCGCGAGACGATCAAACAGCGCGACTGGAATCGCGACAAGCAGCGATTGATGAAGAAATACGGCTAATTGCTGATATAATCACGGATATCCGAAAACACATTGTTGAACATATCTTCGGTTAATCGCCGTGTATTCGTGTTGTAGCGTGAGCAGTGATAGCTGTCGAAAAGGCGCAGATTTCCATTCGGGCCGTCAAAATCGGCTGACGCCTGATGCGCGAACTTCGCGGCTGAAACCCGCTCACCCAGAGCTCGCAGCGTATTGTCATGCGCGATTTTCCCAAGTGCCAAAATGGCCTTGAGATTGGGCAGGGAAGCGATGCGGGCCGTCAGGAAAGGGCGGCAGGCATTGGCTTCCGCGCCAACCGGTTTGTTCTGCGGAGGTACACAACGCACGGCATTGGTGATCATGACATCGTTCAAGGTCAGGCCATCTTCGGCATGACCGGCGTATTTGCCATTGGTGAAGTCAAAACGGGCAAGCGTTGCGTAAAGCAGATCACCCGCCCAATCGCCGGTAAAGGGGCGCCCGGTTGCATTGGCGCCTTTCAGTCCGGGAGCAAGGCCCACGATCAATAATCGTGCATTTTGCGGCCCGAATGACGGGACAGGCGCGTTGAAAAATTCGGGAAATTTTTTCGCATTCTCGTCGCGAAATGCAACCAGACGCGGGCAGAGCGGGCAATCAAGCGGAGCCTCGGCAGGGTGGGTCACGCCGCGACCGCCCGATCAATCATCCTCTCGCGGCGGCCGGGCCGCGCGGCCAACCAGGCTTTTAAGATCAGCAAGATCAATGAAATCGTCGGCCTGGCGGCGCAAATCGTCGGAAATCATCGGTGGATTCGCCTTCATTGAGGACACGACTGTGACGCGCACGCCCTTGCGCTGGCAGGCTTCAATCGCGGCTCGGAAATCACCATCGCCGGTAAACAGGACAATGTGATCGAGGTGCGGCGCGAGTTCGACGAGATCGACCGCCAGTTCGACATCCATATCGCCCTTGATCCGGCGACGCCCGCTATCATCGGTAAAGTCCTTGGCCGGCTTGGTGATGACATTGAAGCCATTATAATTCAGCCAGTCGACGAGCGGTCGAAGCGGGGTATAATCCTCGTGTTCGAGTAGGGCGGTGTAGTAATTGGCGCGTAGCAGGCGGCCGCGCTTGCGAAAT
Organism: uncultured Maricaulaceae bacterium; assembly: GCA_963976265.1. GTDB lineage: Bacteria > Pseudomonadota > Alphaproteobacteria > Caulobacterales > Maricaulaceae > Hyphobacterium. The sequence goes on along the minus strand of CAXBKM010000103.1, from coordinate 408 downwards.
TCTTCGAGAAGCTTGCGGTAATCAATATCGAAATCGAGCGCTTTCGACGTTGAAAACAGATTGGCACCGTCAATAAACAGGGCGATGCGGTCATTGGGGTAAAATGTCATGGTCAATATCTCCAAAAATATGAACTCAAATGAATAAGCGCTCTGCGTCGGGCATATATATCGCCCTGGGCAGTAATCTGCCCTTCGACAATAATTCGCCTGCCGAGATTCTCAATGCCGCGATCCTCCGATTGGCGAAAATCGGTGTGATTTCTGTCGAAAAATCCGGACTCTGGCAGTCACCGGCCTGGCCCGATCCCAGCGCGCCCGCCTATGTGAATGCCGTTATTCGTGTTGAAACGTCGTTGAGCCCGCGTGAACTACTGGCGGTCTTGCAGCAGGTCGAGACCGAATTCGG
>CAXBKM010000102.1:0-6893 GCA_963976265.1 uncultured Maricaulaceae bacterium | reverse complement strand
TGGAAATGCGGATCCCAGTTGACCAGACGCTTGTCGCGATAGATCAGGCCCTGCTCGTGCATCGCCACGAAAACTTTCGTGACGGCGGCGCACATCTGGTCATCGGGATCAGCCGGATCGCCCATGGTAAAGCGCTCGCGACTCCAGTCGCACGATGCACCCAAACGGCGCAGCTGATTGAGGATGGTACCGCCTGATTCCTCTTTCCAGGACCAGATGCGCTCCACAAAGGCTTCGCGGCCCATATCGCGGCGACCGACATTGCCTTCTTCGGCGAGCTGGCGCTCGACCACCATCTGGGTCGCGATACCGGCATGATCAGTGCCCGGTTGCCAGAGAACCGACTTGCCCAGCATGCGATTGTAACGGATCAGCACGTCCTGCAGCGTATTGTTCAGTGCGTGGCCAATATGCAGGCTGCCGGTGACGTTGGGCGGCGGAATGACAATCGAATACGTGTCCGCGCTCGGATCATCCTTCGGTTTGAAGTGACCAGCATCTTCCCAGCCCGCGTAAAGGCGTGGCTCGGCATCTTTGGGGGTGAAATTCTTGTCTAGCATAATGGCGCATACGTAACGGGCGCTGGCGGATCCGCCAACGCCCGTCTTTCACTTTAACTGCGGTTGGCGATCAACGGCGTCGAGCAACCCGCTCGATTTCGGCTTCGACTTTTTCCTCGACGATGCGCGGCAGATTGGAATCAAGCCAGTCTTTCAGCATTGGGCGCATCAGTTCGCGCACGATCGCTTCGAGCGTCTGGCCGTCGGTTCCGGCAACGCGCAGATTGTCGGCCAGGGCACCGAAAGCGCCTGCGGCGGCTGTTGCGGCTGTCTGATCCAGCAGCGAATCTTCGTCGACAGCCGGTTCAGGCGCAGGACGGGGGGCAGGTTCGGGCGCTGCCGTAACAGGTTCGGGCTCCGGTTCTGGTTCCGGAGTGGCTTCGACAACCGGTTCGCGCTCAGGCATGGGCTCGGGTTCTGGAATGACCTCGTCCTCGTCACGATCGACGATCATCAGATCATCATCAATCGCATGCGGGTCGGTGCCTGTTGTGTCCTCTTCAACTTTTTCAGTCAGCTCGAGGACTTCAGGTTCGGGTTCGGGCTCGGCCTCCGCAGCAGGCTCCGGCTCTGGTGCCGGTTCCGGAGCCGGTTCGGGCTCGGACGGTGCCGCTTCAGCTTCCGCAGCCTCCGGTTCGTCATCCTCATTGATGATCCGTTTAATGGAGGCCAGAATTTCCTCCATGGATGGTTCGGTATCAGCCGCTTCCTGAGACATATCGCGCGCGTCCTTCTTGAATGGTCGCTTCCCCTGTCAGGCGAGTAAACCGAGCAACGGCTCGCCTGTCCAGCGTAAGGGTGTCAGTTTCTTTGAAAAACCCTAATTCCAGGGCGTTAAGTCGATGTTACTGCCCGACTCATAACGCGCGGGATCATAAATATCGACATTGAGCCCCAGCGTTTCGGCGGTCAGGAGCCCCATCGACTGCAATAGAACAAGACCCGCAATATAGGCGTCGCGCTCTGCGGTGACCAAAGTCAGTCGCGCATCGAGCAATTCCTGCTCCGCATTCAGCACATCCAGCGTCGTGCGCAAACCGACAAAGGCTTCCTGCTGAACCCCCTCCAAAGCGATCTCATTGGCCCGAACGGACTGGCTGCTTGATGCGATCACTGATTCGGTCGCGACCAGATTGTTAAACGCATTGGTGGTGTTTTCCTCGACTAGACGGCGCGTCGCCGTTACCTGCAGGCGCGCCTGATCGGCCGAGTGGGCCGCGGCACGGACACGCGAACGGTTCAGACCGCCGGTAAAGATCGGGATCGAAACCGATGCACCAATGGAATAGCTGTCGCTCTGGTCGCCCGAAAAGCTCGAATCGCGGCGCGTGCCAGCACTGGCGGACAGAGACACATCAGGCGCAAGCGCACCGCGTGCAATGCGGATATTGGCCTGGGCGGCTTCTTCAGCAAAAGCAGCCTGGCGCAATGTCGGGCTGAAATCAGCGGCAATTTCGTTGGCGTCTTCCAGTGTTTCCGGAAGCGTTGGCAGGGGCGGCGCATCGGCCAAAGTACCCGGTGCCTGGCCGACAACCCGAACATAGGCGGCGCGGCTGGACGCCAGCTGGGCCAGTGCGGCGGCAAATTGCGCGCGTGCCGCAGAGCGGCGCGCTTCGGCTTGTGCGACATCCGTGCGGGTGATCTCTCCCACTTCAAACCGGTCTTCAGCGGCCTGAAGCTGGGCGTCCAGCACGGCAACATTATTATTGCGAATTTCCGCAATCTCGGTGTCGCGGCGGATATTCATGAAGGCGGTCGCGGCTTCGAGCAGGATGGATTGCTCGATCGCACGCAAATTTTCCTGTGCGGCGAGCGCATTGGCTTCGGCCTGATCAATCGCTCCGGTAATCCGCCCGCCCCGCCAGACGGCCTGGCTGGCATTGATCGAATAGTTTTTAGGCGTGACGGTATTGGCCTGATTGAAGAACCCGCCTGAGCTCTCCGTCCGGGACCGCGAGATGCCTGCAGACGCTGAGACGTTGGGCAGATAACCGGCGCGCGCCTGAACCACACCTTCGGCAACCGCGCGAACCCGCGCACGTTCAGCCTGCAGCGTCGGATTCGAGGTATAGGCCAGCGCCAGTGAATCTTCGAGACTTTGCCCGCTCGCCAGCCCCACGGACGAAATCGCCAGCACCAGAGCATACCCAATTTGTTTGATCATCTCATTCACCTGTCCACACGTTTCGGCGGCATACTAACCGAAATCTGATCTCTCGCCATTATCTCTCTGCAAGAGATATAACGTTATCGCGAGCAAAGTGAACACTGTTCACTTTTTTATTTACCCGCCGAATTATTACCCGGCCATTTCTAGAAAATGAAACTGGGTTCGGCCCGAAATTCCGGCAGGACATGCGGTGTGGCATCAAAAATTACCCGCTCACCGACGGCGTTGCCTGTGCGGGTGAAGATTGTTGCCTTGCCGACCGGGCCTTTGCGAACAACGACCGCCAGACGCCCGCCATCGGCGAGCTGGTCAAACCAGGCCCTTGCCGGCGCATCAACGGCGCCATTGATGAAAATCACATCAAACTCGCCCTGATCAGGCGAACCGACCTTCAAATCCCCGTTCAAAACAACGGCGTTGTCCGAGCCGGTCTTGGCCAGATTGGCTTCGGCGCGCTTGACCAGATCAGCGTCCGACTCAACGGCCACTACGGTTTCGCCCATACGGCTCAACACGGCGCTCGAATAGCCGCGTCCCACAGCAATATCGAGAATGATGTCGCGCGGCTGAATGTCAGCGGCCTGAACCAGTTTGGCAAAATCGCGCGGACGCATCATCCAGCGCCCTGCGCCCACTTCCACTTCGGAATCGGAATAGCTGAGCGCTGATTTGGAGCGTGGCATGAAGCGTTCGCGCGGAACGGCGCTCAGAGCGGCCTGCAATCGACGGTCTGTCACATCGGCGGTGCGAACCTGACCATCGACCATGGCGCGGCGTTCACTCTCGAAATCACCCATCGTCGCTATCCTTCAGTCCCATGTCTGTTGGCGTGGTTATATCGCGTGTTTTCAGCATGCGGCAACCATCAGTGTCGGCGGTGTGCATGCATCCATTGCCGCGCCTTCAAGCCTCGGATAGAAACGGCGCTCCACTCATCGGATGGTCCCGTGGCGGAGTGGTTACGCAGAGGATTGCAAATCCTTGCACCCCGGTTCGATTCCGGGCGGGACCTCCAACCTTCTACCAGTCAATGCCTTTGCCCTTGTGGTCGAAGAAGCCGCCACTATCGGCCGACGTCAGCGCTTGGATTACAGACAGTATTTCCTGGCCTGCAATGTCTGGCGCGCGAACCTGCAAACCCCGACGTGCGAAAGGCGCAGACAGACCGGTTGCCACAGTACCGGGATGAATTGCGACGCATACAGCCTCGCGATGACTGCGCTTTAGCTCAATCGCGCAGGTTCGAATCATCTGGTTCAGCGCCGCTTTCGACGCGCGATAGCTGTGCCATCCGCCCAGGCGGTTATCACTGATCGAGCCAACGCGGGCGGACAGGGCGGCAAAAACGGACCGGCCTTGCCGGGGCAATATTGGCAGGAAATGCTTCATCACCAGGGCCGGGCCAATTGTATTGACCGCATAGGCATGGGCCATATGCACCGGATCCAGCGCGGAGAAGGATTTCTCGGGCGTAAAACCGTCATTGTGCAGAAAGCCGGTTGCCAGAATGACCATTCTCACAGGCATGCCCGTATCACCGATCATGGTTGCGGCGCGCCGAACGCTGCCTTCATCGGTGATGTCGAGCGCGTCAGCGCCCCGACGCGACAGGCCGATGACACGGTCATAATCACCGCTTGTTTCAAGGGCCCGCGTCAGCGCGGTGCCAATCCCGCCGCTGGCACCGATTACAATTGCGAGGCCGCCTGTTTGATTTTCTGTGTCGATTGTCATGGGCGGGGAGTTAGGGCGTCCAAATCAATTGTCGAACCGGAGACGCGCTTCGTGCGTACAAGACTTGCAGGAGACACGCATGGCTCAACTCATTCTTGTTCTTGGAGATCAGCTGACCCGCGATCTGGCAAGCTTGCGAACCGGAACCAAGGCCGAAGACACGGTCCTGATGGCCGAGGTCGACGCCGAAGCGAGCTATGTCGGACACCACAAGAAAAAGCTTGTCTTTGTGTTTTCGGCGATGCGTCATTTCGCGCAGGCGCTGCGCGCCGACGGCTGGACTGTGCGGTATCACGCACTGGATGACGATCACGGTTTTTCATCACTCGCCGAGGCCGTTGACGGCAGTCTGGCGCAGCAATCCTATGATCGCCTGACGTCCGTCGAAGCTGGCGAGCATAGACTCCGCGAGGAGATGGCCGAATGGGAGGACCGGTTCGATCTACCGGTGCGTATCCTTGAGGACGACCGCTTCATCATTCCGCGTGACGATTTTGAAAGCTGGGCGGCGAACCGCAAATCGCTCCGGATGGAATATTTCTACCGGGAGGCGCGGCGACGAACCGGTCTGCTGATGGACACTGACACACCCGCCGGTGGCCAATGGAATTACGACAGGGACAATCGCAAACCGGCCAAGCCAGATCTTTTTATGCCTGAACCGCACCGCATCGAGCCGGATCGCATCACACGCGATGTGATCGACATGGTGAACACCCGCTTCGATGATAATTTTGGAACCACGGATGAATTCTGGTTTGCGGTCACGCGAGACGAAGCCGAAACGGCCCGCGATCATTTCATGACCGAGGCCTTGCCCCGCTTTGGCGATTATCAGGATGCGATGTTGTCAGAGGCGCGATTTCTTTATCACTCGGTGCTGGCCCAATACATCAATATCGGCTTGCTGGACCCGCGCGCCTGTTGCGAGCTGGCCGAGGCTGAATATCGCGGCGGACGCGCGCCGCTCAACTCGGTGGAAGGATTTATCCGCCAAATCCTCGGCTGGCGCGAATATGTGCGGGGCCTCTATATGCGCGAAGGCCCGGACTATGTGCGACGCAACGCTCTGGATGCCCATCGCGCCCTGCCCGATTTCTACTGGACGGCGGACACCGATATGGCCTGTGTTCGCTCCGTCGTCACCCAGACCCGCGAGGAGGCCTACGCCCATCACATTCAGCGCCTGATGATTACCGGCAATTTCGCCCTGCTGGCCGGGATTGACCCGTTCGCCGTGCATGAATGGTATCTGGCTGTCTATGCCGATGCCTATGAATGGGTCGAAGCTCCCAATGTTATTGGCATGGCACTCTATGCCGATAATGGCCTGCTGGCCTCCAAACCCTATGCGGCCTCGGGGGCCTACATCAATCGCATGTCGAATTACTGCTCAGGCTGCGCTTACAATGTCCGAGAGAAAACCGGTTCCAATGCCTGTCCGTTCAATTCATTGTACTGGAATTTCCTGTATGAAAATGCGGATCTTCTGCGAAACAATCCGCGCATGGGCCTGATCTACGCCAATTGGGACAAACAGGACGAGGCACAAAAATCCGCGATCCGGAAACGTGCCGCCGATATTCTTCAGGGGTTGTGAAGCCGTCTAACGTTTTCGCCGACAGGTATCGGAACAATACTTTACCTCATCCCAGACCGCGGCCCACTTCTTGCGCCAGGCGAAGGGTCGCCCGCAGGCCTCGCATTTCTTTTCAGGCTTTGGCCTTCGAGAAATGTGCCGGGGCATGGTGTTATTGTGCGGGTCGTTTTTGCTCACCGGTCGCAACACCGGCTGCGTCCAGTTCCGGCCCCAATCGTCCCGCCAGGAACAGACCGAACATTTTGTAATCACTGATCAGCGACCATAGCGGATAGGTAAAGGTCGCCGGCTTGTTATGCTCAACAAAGGCGTGACTGACCCAGGCGAAGAAATATCCCGACACCGGCACCGCCAGCAGCAGCCACCAGTTTTGTGTCGCCAGCGCATAGATCAGGACTGCAATGGCGAGCGCCGATCCGACATAATGCCAGGCGCGCGTCGCAGGCTTGGCGTGCTCGCGCAAATAATGGGGCCAAAAGGCCGAGTAGGTCTGATAATCACGCATGTCGCACCCCGTTTCGATAACCTTGTGTCAACGCAGATGAATCGTTTGAGCGATTCTTCAATGACGCTTAACGCTATATTTACCATTAACAGGCAATTTACACATGTCTTCCTCGTGAAGGCACCCCACCATCCACCCAATGCCTTTTCGGGGGCCCTTTTCAGGGCTCCCGTTTTTTCTTTGGGATCAGGCTTTTTTCAGGGGTGAATGAGAGGCTTGCGGCCCGCTTGAAGCGTCTGCTATACGCGCCGCTTCTGTACCTCGCGTACATGTTCCTCGGTAGCTCAGTTGGTAGAGCGGGTGACTGTTAATCACTAGGTCGGC
>CAXBKM010000101.1:0-6908 GCA_963976265.1 uncultured Maricaulaceae bacterium | reverse complement strand
GATGCCGATGGCCGCGCCAATACACGGCGGGGACGCGAAGCAGCCATAGCGCTCGCGCCGCATTGCGATCTGGTCCTGACCGGCCATTTGCACCGGACTTTTGCCCTGCCGATCCACGCCCCGTCTCATACGTGCTGGTTTGTCGGGGCCTCAACCGCGTTTTCGGCCCGAACCCGAATCGAACCGGCCGGGTTTAACGAGATCACGATCACGCCTGACGAGTTTCATTTGACCCGCCATATCGCGCGGCCCGATCTCAGCTTTGAGCCCGGTGAAAGCTTCAAATTGGCGCGCAAACCCTAAGCCATCAGAGCAATAATTCGTCGAAAACCGTCTGTATGCCTCGCTCGGGGATTTACAACGCAACTGCAACACGTCACTCTGCTGCATCGCAACATCGGAGGGGATGATGTCTGCACCGGGGAGTGACACGCAACTGGCCATTGAGGCTCTTGCGACAAGTTCAGCCTATATCGACAACAGCTTTCTGCTGTTGTTTTCGGGCATGGTCGTCGTCTTTATGGCCGCCGGGTTCTGCATGTTGGAAAGCGGCCTGGTCCGCGCCAAGAATGCAGCAACTATTTCTCTGAAAAATATTAGTCTTTTTGCAATTGCTGGCATAGCTTTTTACGCCGTCGGCTATCGGCTCATGTATGACGGCGTTGATGGCGGCTGGATCGGAACATTTGGTGTTTGGTCACCCGACGCCCTGGATTCGCCGGGCGGCGATGTCGCCTCTGCGGCGGATTGGTTTTTCCAGATGGCCTTTGTTGCAACTGCAGCATCAATCGTCTCCGGGACCCTCGCCGAACGCGTGAGCCTGCGCCCCTTCCTGATCTTTGTGCTGATTTTGACCGCCCTGATTTACCCAATTGTCGGGGCCTGGAAATGGGGCGAAGGCTGGTTGCACATAATGGGCTTTCAGGATTTTGCCGGCTCAACCCTGGTCCATTCTGTGGGCGGCTGGGCGGCCCTGACCGGAGCCATCATTATCGGCCCCCGCATTGGCAAATATGATGACACCGGTCGATTGATCCGGCCCTTCCCCGGCTCCAATCTGCCGCTCGCCGCACTGGGCACTTTTATTCTTTGGTTTGGCTGGTTCGGCTTTAATGGAGGCTCTCAGCTGGCAGCTGGCACCATCACCGACATGTCGGCCGTTGGCAAAATCATGGCCAATACAAATATTGCGGCAGCCGGCGGCGTTGTCGCCGCGTTGATTGCCTCCGAAATCGTGTTCAAGAAAGCCGATCTGACCTTCGTTCTGAACGGTGCGATTGGCGGCCTGGTCGCGATCACGGCCAGCCCGCTGGAACCGGCCATGTGGCAATCGCTACTGATCGGCGGCGTTGCGGGCATCATTGTTGTTGTGATGGTCCCGGTGCTGGACCGCTTGCGCCTGGATGATGTTGTCGGTGCGATCCCGTCCCACCTGCTGTGTGGAATATTCGGTACGCTGGTCGTTCCTCTGTGCCTGGTGAGCGAGGGGCATACGATTTTGAGCCAGTTGGGCGTCCAGTTTCTGGGGGTCGGCGCTGTTGGTCTGTTTGTCGGCGGCACCAGCACGCTCATCTGGTTGGCACTGAAATACACTATGGGGCTGCGCCCCAGTGTTGAGGACGAAATGCGCGGTCTCGATCAGTCCGAACTCGGCATGCAGGCCTATCCTGACTTTTATGGGCGGTAGACAGACAAGCGCCCCCGGATCGATGATCCAGGGGCGCTGTCACGCGTGTAAGGCGGTGCTTTAGTCGTCGAGCTCGAATGTCACCATCAGATTGACGACGAATTCCTTCACCTCTCCATCTGAAACCGTGACCTTTTGTTCCTTCACCCAGGCGCCCTTGATTTTGCGGAGCGTCTTGTCGGCGCGCTTAATGCCCTGACGAACGGCATCATCAAAGCTTTTGGTTGAGGTGGCGGAAATTTCGGTGACGCGGGCTACTGACATGGATAATCCTCTTTGCTTTTAGAATGGCGGGCGTCATGCCCGGCTCATGGATTGACCGCATCAGTCTTGTTGGCGTTCCGCCGTCTGTCCAGCGCTCTCGACGTTTTTGGCAAGCCGGGGCACATTTGATCATCACGGGAGAGACAGATGGACAAAAAACTGTATCGCGAAACGCTGCACCGGGCGCAGATCAACCTGGTTGATCTGCAACGCCATCTGATTGCCCAGAACAAGCGCCTGCTTGTCATTCTTGAAGGGCGCGACGCGGCCGGTAAGGACGGCACCATAAAACGCATTGTCGAACATCAAAGCCCACGGGAAACGCGCACGGTCGCACTTGGAAAGCCCAGCGATCGAGATCGCGCCTCCTGGTATTTTCAGCGCTGGATTGAACATTTCCCGGCCGAAGGCGAAATGGTGATGTTCAACCGCTCCTGGTACAACCGCGCGGGCGTTGAACGCGTCATGGGTTTTTGCTCAGACGCGCAATATGAAGCCTTCCTCAAGGATGTCGGCCCGTTTGAAAACATTTTGGTCGAAGACGGCCTCATTCTCCTGAAATATTATATTGATATCTCGAAAGCTGAGCAGATCGAACGTCTTGAGGAGCGCACCAAAAGCCCGCTGACCTCGTGGAAAATCAGCCCGATCGATTCCGTCGCCGTTGAAAAATGGGATGACTATACCCAGGCGCGTGACCGAATGCTGGATACCACCTGTACCGCCCAGCCGTGGCGTGTTGTGCACGGCGATTCAAAACGCCGGGCGCGCCTGTCGATCATCCACGACATCCTGCGCAACATTGATTGCGGCGGTTACAGTCATCCAATTCCGGACGCCGATCCGGATGTCTTCCGCTTGTGGGACAAGCCCAAAACCGATCCGGGATTCCTGACGCGCTAGGCGGTTTTCTGTCGCCAGGCAAACACCAGAACCAGCGGAATGATCCACGGGAAAATGCGTTCAAACGGATCGCCCGGCAGGGCGGCCAATTGGGCGGGCAGGCTGTCACCGCCGATTTGCCCGAAGCCATAGAATAAGACCGTCATGAAGAATCCGGCGAGGATCGCCAGAATAATCGCGCCGGGTTTGGGCTCAACACCCATAACCCGTGCGACAATGATGGGGCCGAAAGCCGCGCCCAGCGCTGACCAGGAAAACAGGACGCGGTCAAAGATCGTTGAAGGCAAGGTTGCGGCCAGAATGACAGCCAGGACGACGAGGACACTCATGACGAGACGCGAGATCAGGACTTCACGGCCCTTGAAATGACGTGCCACGCCCATGTCATGGGCGACGGCTGCGGCGGTCGCCATGAGAAGGGAGTCCACCGTCGACATGACCGCTGAGAGCACGGCCGCAATGATGATGCCGGCGAACACAGCCGGGAAGAGATCGCTGGCGAGCTGATAGAAGAGCGCCTCTCCATTGAGGCCCGCGCCGACCAAAGCGCGGCCAGAGAGCGCCAAAATGGCCATGCCGGTAAAGACAATCACAGCCCAGCTCATGGCGATGACAAAACCGCGGCGGCGCGATGCATCGTCCTTGACCGCCATCAGGCGCGCCATCAAATGCGGCTGGCCGAGTGTACCCAGTCCAATCGATGCAATCCCGACCGCAAAACCCAAAAACAGGAATCCGGTCTGCCCGCCGGTCGGTGACAGGAATTCGGGCGGCGTGACCTCGCGCAGGGTTTCGATCACGCCCGAGGGACCACCCGCCGCGATCAGGGCGGCAGCGGGCAAAAGCATGGCAATCAGGGCCATCAGCGCGCCCTGGATCGTGTCGGTCACACTGACGGCCCAGAATCCGCCGAGCAGCGAGTAGATCAAGATCACGACAGCGCCGACCAGAATGCTTTCAAAATGGCCCAGGCCGAACTGGTTTTCGAACGCCACACCGGCGGCGCCAAATTGGGCGGCGATATAGAAAATGAAGCAAAACAGGATGAGGACGGCGCTCAGAATCGCGATGACTTTGCGCGCGCGTCCGCTGGCCGCGGCGGCAATGAAATCGGTCATGGTGACATGGCCTTTTTCCGCCGTTTCAGCGCGCAGGCGCGGTCCGAACCAGAGCCAGACTGCGACATAGCCGGCCCAAATACCCGGCACCATCCAGAGCGCTGACAGGCCCGTCGCGTAGACAAAACCGGTGAAGCCCAGCAACACCCAGGCCGAAGAGGTCGAGGCCGCATAGCTCAGACCGGCGACCCAGGGGCCTAATTGCCGCCCGCCCAGAAAGAAGTCGGATTCAGTCTCGTTGCGGCTCGATGCCCAAAACCCGACACCGATCAGGACGATTTTGTAGGCAATGAGCGTGATCAGTACGACGGCAGTTTCTGACATGTGCGGTATCCTCCCCGATGACCGGTATGACCGCCTGTGTAGAATTACCGTCTTGATCTGTCGACCGGAATGACCGAAGGGCTGAGGGGATGACCGAGCAAGCTATATTTTTGACCCGGCAGGGCGCGACTGCGCATCTGGTCCTGAACCGCCCGGACAAGCGCAATGCGCTGACGCAAGACATGTGGGCCGTCATCCCGGGTCTGCTGGCCGAGGCGGAAGCCAATGACGCGATCCGCGTGCTGGTCGTGCGCGGTGCGGGCGGGCATTTTGCCGCCGGGGCCGATATCAATGAATTTGAAGCGGTCTATGCGACACGGGCACGCGCCGAAACTTATTCCAAAGCCGTTGCAGCGGCATTGGACGCACTCGCCGCCTTTCCCAAACCGGCCATCGCGCAGATCGAAGGCGCGTGTGTTGGAGCTGGATGCGGCATCGCGCTGGCTTGTGATCTTCGATTTGCTGCAAGCGGTGCGCGCTTTGGTATCACACCGGGCAAGCTGGGCCTGGTCTATACGCTCAATGACACAAAACGCCTTGTTGAAGCAGTGGGCGTGCCGATGGCCAAGGATATTTTATTCTCTGCGCGCCTGTTGGAAGCTGATGAAGCGCTCAAATGTGGACTGATTGATCGCCTGGTTTCGCCAGAAGCTTTGGACAGACATGTCGCTGACTACGCCGCGCTTATTGCCTCGCGCTCCAGCCAAAGCGCGTCCGTCAGCAAGCGCATGATCGCCATGATCCAGTCGGGTATCGACGCTGATACCGATGAAACGCGCCAGCTATTTCTTGATGCCTTTGGCGGTGATGATTTTGCGGAAGGCTATCGCGCCTTTCTGGAAAAACGCCTGCCTGATTTCTCCAGGGGCAAATAGCCATGAACCGACCCACACCTCTCAAAGGTTTGAAAGTTCTGGAACTGGCCCGCGTTCTGGCGGGGCCGTGGATTGGGCAGACGCTTGCCGATCTCGGCGCTGACGTGGTCAAGGTTGAAGCGCCGGGCGGCGATGACACGCGAAAATGGGGTCCGCCCTGGGTCGATCATGGCGGCGAGCAATCGGCGGCCTATTATCATGCCTGCAATCGCGGCAAACGTTCGATCGTCGCCGATTTCAAGACCGGCGAGGGCAAGGAAATTGTCCGCCGACTGGCGGCTCGATCCGATGTTTTGATCGAGAATTTCAAACATGGCGGGCTCGCCAAATATGGCCTCGATTATGAGAGTTTGCGGGCCGTCAATCCGCGCCTTGTCTATGCCTCGGTGACCGGCTTCGGCCAGACCGGGCCCTATGCCGACCATGCCGGATATGACTTCATTGTGCAGGCCATGGGTGGATTGATGGACATTACCGGCGAACCCGGCGGGACACCGCAAAAGGTCGGCCTGCCCATTGCCGATATTCTGACCGGGCTCTATGGCGCGATTGCCATTCAGGCGGCGTTGGCAGAGCGAACACAATCTGGCAGCGGCCAGCATATCGATTTGTCGCTGATGGATTGCATGACGGGCGTGCTGGGCAATCAAGCCATGAATTATCTGGTGTCGGGCGTTGCGCCGACCCGCATGGGTGCAGCCCATCCCAATATCGTTCCCTATCAGGCTTTTGAAGTGTCTGATGGCTTTCTCATTCTGGCGGTTGGCAATGACGGCCAGTTTGGGCGTCTGTGTGATCTATTGAATCTCGGCGAAGGCCGCGCTGAAAAATTTGCGACCAATGCAGGCCGTGTGACGCATCGTGATCAACTCGTGGCGATGATTGAATCGACGACCCGGAAATGGACGCGCGCCGACCTGCTCAAAGCGTGTGAAGACCACACCGTACCGGCTGGACCGATCAATACGGTCGGCGATGTTTTTTCGGATCCCCAAGTGATTGCGCGAAACATGCAAATCGATGTGGAGGGCATTCCCGGTGTGCGCACGCCGATCACGATGAATGGCGCGCATGCCGCCAGTGATCAACGCGCGCCGCGATTGGGTGAGCACACAAACGAAATCCTCTCTGAAATCGACCTGGGCATGCTACCAACCAGATAGGCACAAACAGCGTTTTTCGTCTGACAACATCCTGATTTGCGGTTATGGCAGGGCATGCTTCACCTGCTCACCAATGCCCGGCTCTTTGCGCCTGAACCCTCGGGTCTCCGCCACATCCTGATTGGCGGTGGGCGCTTTTTGTTTATTGGCGAAACGATCCCTGAACTGGATGACGCGCTGGACGTTTCCGTAACCGATCTGGACGGTGCGAGCGTTATTCCAGGTCTGATTGACGGACATGCCCATATCTCCGGCGGCGGCGGTGAAACCGGCCCGGCGAGCCGCGTGCCCCCGGTCGGCCTGTCGCAATTCACAAATGTCGGCGTGACCAGCGTCGTCGGCGTGCTCGGCACTGATGATCTGACCCGCAATACCCAGACGCTCGTGACGCAGGCCTATGGACTGCGCGAAGAAGGTCTGTCGGCCTGGTGCCATACTGGCGGGTATCACTATCCATTGACGACACTGACAGGAAGCGCCCGCAGCGACATCGTCAATATCGACCCCATTATCGGTGTCGGCGAGCTGGCATTGAGCGATCATCGGTCGAGCCAGCCGACACTGGATGAATTCC
>CAXBKM010000100.1:0-6953 GCA_963976265.1 uncultured Maricaulaceae bacterium | reverse complement strand
ATTTCACCAATCGAAATCTTCAGGGCGTGAACTTTTCCGGCAGCAATTTGACCGGGGCCAATTTCCAAGGCGCAAATCTCACCAACACCAATCTCAATCGTGCGATTCTTCGCAATGCGACTTTCACCGGCGCCGACATGCGGGAAACTCGGTTGGAAGGCGCTGATCTGACAGGTGCCAACCTCACCAATGTTCAGAACATCGCTTATTTTAACATCAATGAAGAGACCGTGCTATGCAACACAATCGGCTATAACGGCGAGGTGATAAACTATAACTGCATCACGCCGACGCAGTTCCGCGATGCTGATCAATCCAATCGCAATTATAGCGGCTGGGATCTGACCGGATATGATTTCACCAATCGAAATCTTCAGGGCGTGAACTTTTCCGGCAGCAATTTGACCGGAGCCAATTTCGAGGGCGCGAACCTGACCAATGCCAATTTGGAGAACGCCAATCTGACGAGCGCCGATATATCCCGGGCAAACCTGAACGGTGCTCGCTTCGCCGGCGCGGATCTGACCCGCGCCACCATGCTGCAGTCGCAGTTCGATACAGGAATATTCCAACGTTTTGACGGCACGGTCTTTTGTGAAACCGTTGCCCCTGATGGCCAGGTCTCAAATCACCACTGCCCTCAAGGCGGAAGGTGAACACGGGGCGGACCATTCCTTGCGTCGTTTGGGTCGTATCAGAGGAACTTCGCCTTGAGGTCTTGTCAGAGGAAATCCGCCGTTAGCGGATGAGCCGATAATTTCGGCAAATGAGCAAGAATTCATTTCGCTGTTTCAAAACCTCACCTGAAGTCATTCGCCCGGCGGCGATGATGTATGTCCGGTTCCCGCTCTCGCTACGGAACGTCGAAGATCTGCTGCACGAGCGCGGTATCGATCTCAGCCATGAAACGGTGAGGTTCTGGTGGAACCGCTTTGGCCCCATGTTCGCGGCTGAGATCAGGAAGCGGCGTGCCGACCGGGCTATCCGCAGACGATCACGAATCAGAATTTTACTGCCGCTGTTCCGCCTGACGGCTATCATATCGCGGTTGCAACGGCATGGGGTGAGGGCGAGTTGGGATTGTTCTATACGCGATAATGCGGACGCTTTTTTTTAGCGACTTGCGCGCCGCCGCCGTCTCTGCCAACGCTTGAAATAGGGCTCGAAAAACAGCCAAATCCCGGTGCCCCACAGCACGAGCAGAATTACGCCAACCGGCAGGAATACAAAAGTCTTGACCCAATCGGCGAAGAACGAGCCGTCATGGATCTGCTCAAGAAGGTCGGAGCGGCGGTACTCCAGTGACAGCACGTCCAGCGTGATCAGATCGATTTGTGCTTCCCAACGGTTCGGTGCGATGAATTTGGCGATGCCGCGATCCGAGCGAATATCGATCCGATCGAATTCGCCCCATGAATTTACCTCCAGCTCCGGTATACCCGCCGCGACTGCGTAGAGCTGTTCGAACGTCGTGTCGGGTGCTTGCGCCGAGACAAATGCGCTGCGCTGGGTGGGGGGCTGAATCCATCCGATGTCTTTCTTGAGCATCAAAAAGAGCCCGGCAAAAATCATGATGCCGAGAGGCAGCATGACAAAAGGAGAGGCCCAGTGATGGATATCGCGGAGAAGCTTGCCGATTTTCATGTTTTGCATCGTTATCATGATCGCGTGGCGGTCAAGTCGGGTAAGCTTCGGCCATCCCAGCATTATTTGAATTAGCGGGAATGGCTTCTCTTTTGTTTTGGGTTTGCTAAGGTCGTCGCAACGATTTTGATCGGGGATTTTCCATGCGTAATATTCTATGTGCCGTCCTGCTCTTTGCTTTGCCACAAACTGCGTGCGCACAATCGGAAGACGAGGCCGAAACAGGCCCGCTGACATCAGAAAACTTCACCGGCCTTGAATTTCGCAGTGTCGGGCCGGCATTCATGTCAGGGCGCATCAGCGACATAGAAATCATGCAGGATGATCCAACGACATGGATCATCGGCGTTGGTTCGGGCGGTGTCTGGCGCACCGAAAATGCCGGAACGACCTGGACGCCGCTATTCGACGGCGAGAGTGTTTATTCCATCGGCACGGTGACGATCGATCCTGCCAATTCGCACACGATCTGGGTCGGCACCGGGGAGAATCATGGCGGCCGCCATTTGAGTTATGGCAATGGTGTTTATCGCTCCCGCGATGGAGGCGGTAGCTGGGAGCATATGGGGCTTGAGACTTCCGAGCACATCTCCGAAATTCTGATCCATCCCGAAGACTCAAACACCATCTGGGTGGCCTCCCAGGGTCCGCTATGGTCACCGGGCGGTGAGCGCGGGCTTTACAAGACAATTGATGGCGGGCTGACATGGTCGCTCGTACTGTCGGCAGGCGAATGGACCGGCGTGACAGATATCGTCATGGATCCACGCAATCCGGACCGGCTGGTGGCCGCAACATGGCAGCGTCACCGCACCGTTGCCGCCTATATGGGCGCTGGCCCGGAAAGCGGATTGCATGTGTCTGACGATGGCGGCGAAACCTGGCGGGAAGTCACGACCGGCTTGCCCGAGGGCAATATGGGCAAGATTGGCCTGGCCATTTCGCCGCAAAACCCCGACGTGATCTACGCTGCTATCGAAGAAAATCGTCGTACAGGCGGCATCTATCGGTCAAGCAATCGCGGGGAAAGCTGGACATTTATGTCCGATACGGTCTCCGGCGGTACGGGACCGCATTATTATCAGGAACTCTATGCTCACCCGCATCATTTTGACCGCATTATCCTGGTGTCAAACACGACCCAGATTTCCAATGATGGCGGTGCGACTTTCCGCGACATCAACAACGAAAACAAGCATGTGGACGATCACGCAATTGGTTTTCATCCGACGGATCCCGACTATATGCTCGTCGGTTCGGATGGCGGGCTCTACGAAACACTGGATGGCGACGCGACCTGGCGGTTCATCTCAAATCTGCCGATCACCCAATTCTACGATATTGCCGTCGACGACGCCGAACCATTCTACAACATTTACGGCGGCACCCAGGACAATAACACCCAGATGGGGCCATCGCGCACCGATAGCCGTCATGGCATCCGCAATTCCGACTGGGTCGTGACGCTGTTCGGTGATGGTCATGAACCGGATGTCGAACCGGGCAATCCCGACATCGCCTATTCCAGTTGGCAGCAGGGCAATCTTGTCCGCTTTGATCGCACGACAGGCGAACTCGTCTATGTCCGCGCTCAGCCACAACCCGGTGAGCCGGCGGAGCGTTTCAACTGGGATGCACCACTCGTGGTTTCCTCCCACCAGCCAACGCGGATTTATCACGCATCGCAGCGCGTCTGGCGGTCGAATGATCGCGGCGATAGCTGGACACCCATTTCCGGCGATTTGACCCGCGATCAAGATCGCATGCTGCTACCCATTATGGGGCGGCAATGGTCCTGGGATTCGGGTTGGGACCTCTATGCAATGTCCGTCTACAACACGATCAGTGCGTTGGCAGAATCGCCGGTTGATGAAGCTGTTATCTTTGCGGGCACAGACGATGGTTTGATTCAAATCACCACGGACGGCGGAGAAAACTGGACGGAAACGGAATCGGGCGACCTGCCCGGTGTTCCTGATATCGCCTATATCAATGATTTCGAACCATCACGGTTTGACGCTGACACGGTCTATATGGCGCTCGATAATCACAAATACGGTGATTTCACGCCTTATCTCCTGCGCTCTGACAATCGAGGGCGTAGCTGGCGCATGATCACCAACGGGCTTCCCGAGAATGGGCCTGTCTGGCGCATCGTTCAGGATCATGAGAATGCAGACCTGCTCTTCATCGGTACAGAATTCGGTGTGTATTTCACCATCGATGGCGGAGACAATTGGACCCAGCTGACGGCCGGCATGCCACCGATTTCCGTGCGCGACCTGTTGATCCAGGAGCGCGAGGACGACCTCGTCGTCGGCACATTTGGTCGATCGATCTACGTTCTCGACGACATTTCGCCGCTGCGCGAGATCAGTGTTGATATGCTCGAGAATGAAACCCGTCTTTTCCCCGTTCGTCGCGCCTGGTGGTATCAAGAGCAACACGAGCTTGGTTTTGACTTCAGGGGCCGTCAGGGGGATGGCTATTTTCAGGCCGAGAACCCGGCTTTTGGTGCCATCATTACCTATTATGTCAGCGAGGGTTTGCAGACGTCAGAAGAGGTGCGCCAGGAGAGCGAAGAGGCGCTGATTGAGGCTGGCGAAGATACGCCATTTCCCGGTTTTGACGTTGTCGAGGCGGAGCGACGCGAAGCGCCGCCGCGCTTCTGGCTCGTTATCCGCGACAGCGCCGGTGAGGTGGTCCGCCGCTTGCCCGGCCCGGTCAATTCGGGTTTCCATCGCGTAGCTTGGGATCTCACCTATCCGAGTGCAGACGCCGTTACCGAGCCTGATACGGAAGACTCTGAAACATCGGGCTACCTCGTCGCGCCGGGCCGTTATTCCGTTGAACTGGTCCAACAAAACAATGGTGAGACCGTCGTGCTTGGCGATCCCCAAATCATTGAGGTTGAGCGCCTCACCGAGGGTGCCTTGCCGGGTTCGCCAGATGACGTGGTCGTCGCATTCTGGGAGCGCCTGGCTTCAATGCAGCGTCAGGTCTCTGCCGCGTCCGCTTCAATTGAATTGACGCATGCGCATCTGGAGCGCCTGCAATCGGCGCTCTACCGGACCCGGACGGCACCCGGCGCGCTCGACGACAGATATGATGCCCTGCGCCAGGAATTATTCGCCATTGAAGAGGCTTTGGGCGGCAATCAATCGAGCGCCGGACGCCATGGCGCCGAACCGTCAACAATCGGTTCACGGCTGTCTTTCGCCCAACTCGGGACTGGCAATTCGACTTACGGACCTTCGCCGGCTCATGATGAGCAATTGCAGATGGCTGAAGACGAAATGAGAGGTGTTCGCGACCGTTTGGCCAATTTGATCGATGAAGCAATTCCCGGCTTTGAGTCGGATCTGGCTGATGCCGACGCCCCATGGACGCCGGGTGCAACGCTGCCGCCCTGGTAGGTGAGTTTCGGAGGCGGATTTCTGATGCTGGGTTTTGGTCTGGGAACACTGCCGGCCGTGACCGGCGCGGCCTTTGGCATTGGTGTGCTGGCGCGCTTCGGGCGAGGCGACCGATGGCGCTATGCCATCGGTCTGGTCATTGTTGCAATCGGCTTTGTGGGCCTGATTTTCACGCCCGAGCAGATCGCTGCCTTTTGCGGACTCTAGCGCGGCTCAACCTTCATTGGGCCTGGGTGCCCGGCGTTTGACCCGTTTGAACGTCTGATTGCCGTCATCGCGGCTGGCGCGTTCCGGCTTGGCTTTGCCCTTGAAGCCTCGGCGTGGCCCTGCGTTTCCGCCCGCCGGTTTTGGCGTATCGCCAAAGTCGCGCCGCGGGCCATCGTCTGATTTTTTGAACCGGGACTTGCCAACGAACGATCTTTTGGCCCCGTCGCCTTCGGTGCGAGTGCGCGGCTTGTCGCCATGGGCATGGCGTGGCTTGTTGTCGCCAAAGCGCGTTTTCGGCTTGTCATCATAGCCCGTCAGAGGGCCGTCATCGGGAGTATAACGCGCAGAACGCGGCGCGGGACGTGCCCGCTGATCGTCGTCCCGTGGTTTGCGATACGGTTTGTCGGGGCGCCCGGCTTGCGCGCTCTGTGGGCGATCCGCTGACGGGCGACCGGAAGCAGGGCGAGGGCGTTCGGCACGATCTTTCGGCTTGCGATCAAAATCTCGCTTGGGCCGGGCTTCGCGAACACGTTCCTGCGGTTTGCCGGATGGGCCATTGGCCGGTTTAATATAAATCGAGCCTTCGCCGCCACCGGACGCCTTGACGGCAGCCAGGAAGCGATCCGCATGCGCGGCCTGAATTTCGAAAAGCGTCTCGTCATCCTTGATGTCGATAGCCCCGACTTCCTTGCGCGTGACATCACCAAGCCGGCAGATCAGCGGCAATAGCCAGCGTGGTTCGGCGCGCTGATTGCGGCCAGCGGTCAGTTTGAACCATGATCCACCAATGAAGGGTTCGCGGCGCGCTGATGGCTTGCGCTCGTCATAGGCGGGCGCATCCATCAAATCCTCGGCCGACGGTGTTGAGGATTGCATCCGGTTCAGGAAGGCTGCCGCAATCTGTTCCGGGCTATGCAGGGCAAGCAATTCCTTGGCGTCTTTAAGGGCGTCCTCGTCATAGCTCTCTTGCAGGCTGGGATCATTGAGCAGGCGTTCGCGATCGCGCGCCTTGATATCGTTCAGGCTTGGCGGCACACCCCATTCGGCTTCAATGTGAGCACTGCGCAGAAGACGGTTGGCCTTGCCGCGCTGGTTTTGTGGAACGATCATGACACACACGCCTTGCTGACCGGCACGGCCTGTTCGGCCTGAGCGGTGTTTGAGCACGTCGCCATTGGTTGGCAGATCGGAATGTACAACAAGTTCCAGCCCCGGCAGGTCGATACCGCGCGCAGCCACATCGGTGGCAATACAGACCCGGGCACGGCCATCACGCAAAGCTTGCAGTGCGTGGGTTCGTTCCTTTTGAGACAATTCTCCGGACAGTGACACGGCGGCAAAACCGCGATTTCCCAGACGCGAAGACAGGCGATTAACCGCCTCGCGGGTGGCACAAAACACAAGGGCGCGTTCGGCTTCGTAAAAGCGCAGCACATTGATCAGCGCGTTCTCGCGGTCGCTGGGAGCGACACTCAAGGCGCGATATTCAATATCAGCATGTTGTTCACGCTCGCTGACGGTCGACAATCGCACGGCGTTTTTCTGATAACGGCGGGCGATATCGGCAATGGCTTTGGGAACGGTGGCCGAGAATAGCAGCGTGCGGCGATCATCCGGCGCGCCCTGCTGCGCAAGGAGGGCCTGCTCGAGCAGGGAAGGCGACCGGGACCGATCACGCGTCTGGTC
>CAXBKM010000099.1:0-6959 GCA_963976265.1 uncultured Maricaulaceae bacterium | reverse complement strand
ATGGTGGGTGCCTGCATCGCGCTCACCGGGATCGCCCACAGTAAAATTGGAACCAATGTCGTTGCCGGCAGAATCCAGGAACTGCCCGCGAATACGTTTGCCATAAAGGCTGCTGACGTCTTCGCCTTCTTCCCAGGTTACGGCCTGACGACCGTCGCGGAAGGTAACGATATGCGGTGTGGCGCGGGTGCCGCTCATCGACTCATTGATGCGGGTCACGGCCGAAATTCCGTCGCCAGGCAGATCGGCCAATGCGCTCGCCTGTTCGTTCGCAAGGGCTGGTGACTCCAACAGCACAGACGCCAGGGCAATACCCAAGCCACCCAGAAGGTGGAAAAACCTGTGATTGAAAAGCGTCATGTCTGTCTCCGGCCCTGTCCGCATGCGTATTCAGCCTTTGCGGATCCATTCTACCATAACACGCTATCTGCCCATTGTACTGACGATACCGGTCCCACGCGGGTAACGGCTTTGGCTAACGCGGCTCGGACTCGCTGTCTGGAGCCTCTTCGCAAAATCGCCCCTCCACAACCCAAACCCCGCCGCGTTCTTCGCAGCGCTGGGGCGGGTTGGCGACATGCGCGATTGTCATCAGGATCGTCGCACCGATCACCAGAAAGAGTGCGGCGAAAAGGATACGCACCGGCCAGGGACGTTTCATGGGCACGGAACTCCAACAGCTTTGGGCATGCGCCACCTTGCCACTACACTATTGCCCGGTCTATCGACGCGGATCAGGAATTTGAGCGCCAGCACAGGAGATGCCTCTCATCATGGCACACGCTTTTGTATTTCCCGGACAGGGCAGTCAGGCCGTCGGCATGGGCCATCCCCTGGCCGGCGCTTTTGACTGCGCCCGCGCGGTCTTCGAAGAAGTCGATGAGGCTTTGGGCCAGAAACTCTCGCATCTGATGTGGGACGGGCCGATAGAAGACCTGACCCTGACCGAAAACGCACAGCCTGCCATCATGGCGTCCAGCCTGGCGGTGGTTCGGGTGCTCAAGGAGCAGTTCGGCATTGATGTTTCGGGAGCGGCTTTCGTGGCCGGGCATAGTCTGGGTGAATATTCCGCACTGGCAGCGGCTGGTTCGCTGTCGATTGCCGATGCGGCCAAGCTGCTCAAATTGCGCGGACAGGCGATGCAAAAGGCCGTACCCGTCGGCGAGGGCGCGATGGCGGCCCTGATCGGCGCGGATATGAACACCGCCGAGGACGCCGCGAAAGCCGGAGCACAGCACGGCGTCTGTCAGGTCGCCAACGACAATGCACCCGGCCAGATCGTCATTTCCGGGTCAACCGCTGGCGTCGACGCGGCGATTGCCAAGGCACAGGAACTCGGTGTGAAACGCGCCATGACCCTGCCGGTGTCTGCGCCCTTCCACTGTACGCTGATGCAGCCCGCCGCCGACGCGATGGCCGACGCACTCGCCAATGCGACATTCAGTGCGCCGTGCGTGCCAGTGGTCGTCAATGTTCGCGCGGCGGCAGAGAGCGATCCGGAAGTCTTGCGCAAATTACTGGTCGAGCAGGTGACGGGCCGTGTGCGCTGGCGCGAAAGCGTTCAATGGATGGCCGGTGAAGGCAATGTGGACACTTTCGTTGAACTGGGTGGCAAAGTGCTCACCGGCATGTTGCGCCGATCAGCCCCCGATGCCAAAGGCGTCTCGCTGATCACGCCAGAAGATTTGGAAGCGTTCGCCGCTTCGCACAAAGGAGAGTTTTGATCATGTTTTCACTCGAAGGAAAAAAGGCGCTGGTGACGGGTGCCACGGGCGGTCTGGGCGGCGCGATTGCCAAAAAGCTGCATGCGCAGGGCGCGACAGTCGCGATTTCCGGTACGCGCAAGGAAAAGCTCGATGAGCTCGCCGCAGAGCTGGGCGGCCGCGTTCACGTCCTGCCCTGCAATCTGTCGGATGGCGAAGCTGTTGACGCCCTGCCCAAACAGGCCAGCGAGGCGATGGGCGGGCTGGATATTCTGGTCGCCAATGCCGGGATCACCAAGGACCAGCTTCTGATGCGGATGAAGGATGAAGACTGGCAGACCGTGATGACGGTGAATCTGGAAAGCTATTTCCGGCTCACCCGCGCGGCGATGCGCGGCATGATGAAAAACCGCTGGGGCCGGATCATCGGCATTACGTCGGTCGTTGGTGTTACCGGCAATCCCGGTCAGGCCAATTATTGCGCGTCAAAAGCGGGCATGATCGGCTTCTCAAAATCGCTGGCTCAAGAGGTTGGCGCGCGCGGCGTAACCGTCAATTGTGTCGCGCCCGGCTTTATCGCTTCGCCGATGACAGACGTGCTCAATGAGACGCAGCGCGAGACGATTTTGCAGAAAATACCGGCCGGCGATCTGGGTAGTGGCGATGATATTGCCGGCGCCGTTGTGTATCTGGCCAGCGACGAGGCGGGTTATGTCACCGGTCAGACATTGCACGTCAATGGCGGTATGGCCATGATCTGATCAACGATTCGCGCAGGCTCCGGTCTGCGTGAACACGATAACTGGTCAAGCGCGGATGGACATGATACCAGCCGCGCAATGTTTGCAAACGGGGCGTCTCCATGCATTTGGGGCTTCCCGCTCACTCCGACGCCGCCTATTGTATCAGGCAGCACTAATTGAAGGGTCCTACCTATGTCTGACGTTCTCGCACGCGTGAAAAAAATCGTCATCGAACACCTCGACGTTGAAGAAGCCAAAGTTACTGAAAACGCCAGCTTCATCGATGATCTCGGTGCTGACTCGCTCGACAATGTCGAACTGGTCATGGCATTCGAAGAAGAATTCGACATTGAAATTCCTGACGACGCTGCCGAGCACATCGGCAAGGTCGGCGACGCTGTAAAATTCATCAGTGAAAAGGTCGGTTAATTTCGACCCATGCGCCGTGTTGTTGTCACAGGCCTCGGACTGATCACCCCGCTGGGATGCGGGGTTGATCCAGTCTGGAGTCGGCTGATCGACGGCCAATCGGGTATCAAGCCCATCACACATTTCGAAATCGGGGATCTGGCATCGCGTATTGCCGGTCTGGTTCCCCGTATAGATGGCCGCGGTGGCGGCACGCCCGACATGGAGGGTGTGTTCGACCCCGATACGGTCATGAGCGCGCGAGAACGCAAGCGCTTTGACGATTTCATTCTTTACGGCATTGCGGGCGCTGATCTTGCGCTGGCCGATGCGGGCTGGGCCCCGAAGACGGATGAGGACCAGTTCCGCACCGGGGTGTTGATCGGGTCGGGTACAGGCGGACTTGAGACGACATATCAGGCGTCTATCACCCTGCACGAGCAGGGCCCCAGACGTCTTTCGCCCTTTGTCATTCCAGGCATGATCATCAACATGATTTCGGGCCAGGTTTCGATCAAGCATGGGCTGAAAGGCCCGAACCATTCTGTGGTGACGGCGTGTTCCACGGGCGCTCATGCGATTGGCGATGCGTCGCGCCTGATCCAGTTGGGCGATGCCGATGTCATGGTCGCAGGCGGCGCGGAAGCCGCGATTTGCCGACTGGGTGTCGCGAGCTTTGTTGCGGCGCGCGCCATGTCAACGAAGTATAATGATACGCCGGAAAAAGCTTCGCGGCCCTGGGATGCTGATCGCGACGGATTCGTCATGGGCGAGGGCGCAGGCGTTGTCGTTCTGGAAGAGTATGAACATGCCAAGGCCCGAGGCGCGAAGATTTACGCCGAAGTGTCCGGCTATGGGCTGTCTGGCGACGCCTATCACATCACCGCGCCTGCCGAAGACGGCGATGGCGGTTTCCGCGCCATGCGTGCGGCGCTGAAGCGGGCAAACCTGACGCCTGCCGATATTGACTATGTCAATGCACACGGCACATCGACGCCCAAGGGTGACGAGATCGAATTGCGCGCCGTCGAGCGCCTGTTTGGCGATGCCGCCAGCAATCTGGTGATGTCATCCACAAAGTCATCTGTCGGGCATCTTTTGGGCGCTGCGGGAGCGGTGGAGGCGATCTTCGCGATCCTCGCAATCCGCGATGGCATCTGCCCGCCGACCCTTAATCTCGACAATCCGTCCTGTGAGACGGTGATCAATCTGGCGGCCCACAACGCCGTCGAACGCCCGGTCAGGGCCGCGCTGTCCAACTCATTCGGTTTCGGCGGCACCAACGCGTCTGTGGTATTCACCAAAGTCGCGTAAGATTCGTTTCGCAAAAGGGCGTTGCCATGGCCGAAGCAGACAAGAAGAGCGGCTTTTCCATTCTGCGCCTATTGGGCTGGTTGTTTGGCCTTGTATTCGTTCTTGCGATTATCGCCGCAGGCGCCGCGGCGGGTGGCTGGTATTGGGTCAACAAGCAATTCGAGGCCGAAGGCCCGGCTCAGGCTGAAACCATCGTGATGTTGCCGCGTGGATCCGGCCTGATTGCGATCGCCAACCAGCTTGAGCGTGAAGGCGTGATCACCGACGCACAAATCTTTCGCTGGATGATCACAATTGACGAAGGCGATCGCGATTTGCGCGCCGGTGAATATGCCCTGCCAGCACGCGCATCCATGGCCGATATTTACGACATTCTGCGATCCGGTGACACGGTGCGCTATCCGGTGACATTTGCCGAAGGTCTGACCTCGGCAATGATCGTCCGCGTTATCAATGATGCAGAAATCCTGACCGGCGAGATCAGCGAAATACCGCCTGAAGGCACACTGCTTCCCGAAACCTATCATGTTGATCGCGGCACATCGCGTCAGGAATTGCTCGACCGCATGCGTGCCGATCAGGAAGCCGTTCTTGATGAGCTCTGGGACAGTCGTGCAGAGAATTTGCCGTTTGAAACGCGCGAGCAAGCGATCATCCTGGCCTCCGTCGTCGAGAAGGAAACCGGCGTTGCGGCGGAACGCCCACGCGTTGCGGCGGTTTTCGTCAACCGCATGCGCCGTGGCATGCGCCTGGAAAGCGATCCGACCATCATTTACGGCATTACCGGCGGCGAACCCCTTGGGCGCGGCATACGCCGGTCAGAACTCGACAATGTGAACAATCCCTACAACACTTATCTGGTGGATGGCCTGCCGCCGACACCGATTACCAATCCGGGGCGCGATACGATTGCCGCCGTATTGAACCCGCCAGACACCAATGATTTGTTCTTTGTCGCCGACGGGACGGGCGGCCATGTATTTGCCGAGACCTATCGGGAGCATCAGCGCAATGTCGCGGCCTGGCGCCGTATAGAACGCCAGCGCGGAAGGAATTGACCATGGATGCGCCACTTTCGGGCATGACGGGCTTTGCCCGTGTCGAAGGCCAGCACGCGCCGTGGAGTTGGATCTGGGAGGCGCGCAGCGTTAATGGGCGCGGGCTGGAAGTGCGATTTCGCTTGCCTGCGGGTCATGACAGTCTGGAACCGATCCTGAAAGACATCGCCAAGTCGGTGTTTGTGCGCGGCAATATTCAGGTCTCCCTGCAGCTAAAACGCGATCTCGACGCCGTGCCACCGCAAATCGACATTGGCTTTGTTGAAAGCCTGTTGGCCGCCGGAAAACCGCTCGTCGATGCCGGTTTTGTATCGCCGCCAAGGCTTGATGGATTGCTGGGCATACGCGGTGTTCTCAAGGCTGACGAGGATACAATTGACGAGGCCACGACCAAAGCCCTGCATGCCGCTCTTGCGACCGATTTCAGCAATCTGGCAAACGCGCTGCAGACGGCGCGACATGATGAAGGCGCGGCGTTGGCCGGTATGCTCAGTGGTATCGTCGATGAAATTTCAACGCTCTGCGATGCGGCCGGGACCAGCGCGGCCATCCGCCCTGAAGCCATTCGTGACCGTTTGAAAGCCCGCTTGGACGAATTGGTGGGCGGCGAATTTGATGAAGACCGGCTGGTTCAGGAAATCGCACTACTCGCCAGCAAGGCGGATGTTCGTGAAGAGCTTGACCGTCTGCAGGCGCATATTGAGGGCGCAAAAGAATTGCTCGCCGGGGGATCGCCTGTGGGACGCAAGCTCGACTTCCTGTCGCAGGAGTTCAACCGCGAAGCCAACACGCTATGCTCCAAGTCCGGTGATTCTGAACTGACCCGTATCGGGCTGGCTCTGAAAGCCGCCGTCGAGCAATTCCGGGAGCAGGTCCAGAATGTCGAATAGTGCAGGCTCTGCCCCCCGCCACCGAGGCGGTCGTCGCGGCATGATGCTGGTTTTGTCGAGCCCGTCAGGTGCCGGGAAGACCACATTGTCCAAGCGTCTGATCGCGCAAAACCCCGATGTCGTCCTGTCAGTCTCGACAACGACCCGTGCGCCGCGTCCCGGCGAAAACGATGGCGAGCATTATGATTTCGTCGATGAGGCGCATTTCAAGTCGTTAATCGACCAGGACGGGTTTTATGAATGGGCACAGGTCTTTGACCATTTTTACGGCAGCCCGCGTGCGCCGGTCGAGGAGGCGCTGACCGAAGGGCGCGATGTTGTCTTTGATATTGACTGGCAGGGCGCGCAAAAACTTGCTGAACAGGCCTTAGACGATGTGGTTCGTGTTTTCATTTTGCCCCCATCCATTCGCCTGCTGGAAGATCGATTGCGCAAGCGGGGTCAGGACAGTGAGGCGGTCATTGCCGACCGTATGGCGCGTGCACGCGCCGAAATTTCTCATTGGGAAGAGTATGACTATGTCATCGTCAATGAGGATTTTGCCGGAGCACTCGATGAGCTTGATCGCATCCTGCATGCCGAACGGCTGAAACGGGCGCGCCGGCCGTGGCTGAAACGGTTTGTCGGCGGGTTGATGGCGTCTGATTGATTGCAGATGTCGTCGCGGACGCGAAGCGATCGGGACCTTTTGTCCGATCATGCCTGCCATTCAGGTCCCGGCACAGCGACGCTCGCGTGTCTTGGCCGGGATGACATGAGACAACTAGCGGGTGTTCTTTGCCTGCCGCCAGGCGCGGGCCAGATCCATAAATCCGGACGGCGGGATTGTCTCCGCGCGCGCTG
>CAXBKM010000098.1:0-6984 GCA_963976265.1 uncultured Maricaulaceae bacterium | reverse complement strand
TGCCCGGCTTCCGGCATCATCATTCAGGGCAGCGAAGACAAGATCGTCCCGCCCGATGATGTGGATCGCGTTATGGCGAAAATCCGTGTACAGAAGGGCATCGAGATCAGCCGCCATATCGAACAGGGCGCGGGCCACATGTTCACCAATCATCTCGAACGGCTCGAGCAGATCATTGAAGGCTATCTCGATGAACGCCTTCCGACCGTTTACAAGGAACGCCGACCGAAGGATTAGGGTTGGATTTTTCCAATCATGGAAACTGCGTCATGCTTGGCTGACCGTGCCCGGCATCCAGAAGTGCCTGGATCACAGGAACGTAGTCCTGTGATGACGCATGGAAAAAACTATTCGTGCCCGCATTAATCGGGGAATGACGCGCAGGTGCAATCCAATCAAGCCCGCGCCAATTCACCGCCCGTCATGGGTTCGGGCACGCCCGTTGTTGTCGGGACACTGAGCGACACACCACGTATTGACCGCGCAGCGAGCCAGGCGAAGGCCTGCGCCTCCATCAGATCGCCATTCCATCCGACGCTCTCGACTGGCTCAACGGGACAGTCGAGGCGCGCGGCAAGTCGCGCCATCAGTGTCGGGTTCTTGCGCCCACCGCCCGTCACCAGAACGCGCACGGGCTGGCCCATGGACGCGACGGCATCTGCGACGGTTTGAGCGGTAAATTCCGTCAGGGTTGCCGCACCATCCTCAGGCGACAGGCCTGACACCGGCTCAAGAGAAAAATCCCACCGATCCAGCGATTTGGGCGGAGACAGTTTGAAAAAGGGATGCTCCATAAGCCTCGCGAGCGCAGCCGCATCAACTTTGCCACTCGCAGCCAGCTTGCCATCGGTATCAAAAGCCTGACCGGCTTTGTCGGCACACCAGGCATCAAGCAATCCACTGGCCGGGCCGGTATCAAAAGCAATTGGATCGCCATCGCCTAGCCAGGTGACATTCGCCACACCGCCCAGATTGAGAACGGCCAATGGCGTTTCAAGCGCGTCGCGTTTCGCCAGTGCCTGATGATAGAGCGGCGCCAGCGGTGCGCCATGCCCGCCCGCTTCGACATCGGCGCTACGAAAATCAAAAACCACGTCTATACCAAGTCGTTTGGCAAGCGCCTCACCATCACCGAGTTGCCGCGTCGCGCCTGTCATACCGTCTTTCGGCGCGCGATGCAGAACAGTCTGACCGTGAAACCCAACCAGATCGATATCATCAGACCGCAAATCGGCCTTCGCCAGAAGCCGCTGAACTGCCCGCGTATGCACATCGGTTAGCACATCTTCTGCTGACCCAAATTGGTCTGGTTCGTCACCGTCGAATTGCCAATTAAGGGCGGCGTCCACCGCGGCCTGTAAAAGCGCGCGTTCTCGATGAGAAAAGCCAAGTTCAAACCCGGCAATGGCCCGAATGTCGGTGTCGCCATCGGTTTCGATTAACGCCGCATCGACGCCGTCGAGCGAGGTTCCGCTCATCAATCCAACAATGCGATACATCTGACCCCTTCCCGTTTGCGGGCTGACACCGCTAAAAGATGTTCAGTCACTCTAGTCCAAGGGCACAGCCATGAGCCAGCACCAATCGGAAATCATCAAAACCCTTGTCGAGCGCGACTATCTCTACCAAGCGACCGATATTGGTGCGCTGGACGAATCCGCATCGCAAAAGCCGGTCGTCGGTTATATCGGTTTCGATGCGACCGCGACGAGCCTGCATGTTGGTTCGCTGGTTCAAATCATGATGCTGCGCCGTCTGCAAAAAGCGGGTGGCAAGCCGATCATCCTGATGGGAGGCGGCACGTCAAAGATCGGCGACCCGTCCGGCAAGGACAAATCCCGGTCTATGCAAACCGATGCCGACATTCAAACCAATATCGACGGCATTCTGACAGCTTTCGGTAAATTGCTGACGATTGGTGACGGTCCAACCGATGCGATGGTCGTCAACAATAATGAATGGCTGTCAAAATTCGGCTATCTGGAATTTCTGCGCGAATATGGCACGCACTTCACGATCAACCGGATGATGACGTTCGATAGCGTCAAGTTGCGCCTGGATCGCGAACAGCCCCTGACCTTCCTGGAATTCAACTACATGCTCTTGCAGGCCGTTGATTTTCTGGAGCTGAACCGTCGCTATGATTGCACGCTACAGCTTGGCGGCGCGGACCAATGGGGCAATATCATCAATGGCGTCGAACTGTGCCGGCGTGTCGATCAGAAAGAGGTGTATGGATTTACAACACCGCTGATTCAGACGGCATCTGGCGTCAAAATGGGCAAAACGGCGGATGGCGCGGTCTGGCTCAACCCTGACAAGCTATCCCCCTATGGCTACTGGCAGTTCTGGCGCAACACTGAAGACGCTGATGTCGGCAAATTCCTGCGCCTGTTCACCGACCTTCCACTTGACGAAATTGCAAAACTCGAAGCGTTGGACGGCGCAGAGATCAATTCGGCCAAAATCCGCCTCGCCAATGAAGCAACCGCCATGCTGCATGGCGCAGAGGCCGCGATAGAGGCTGAAGCCACTGCGAAAGAGACCTTCGCCGCTGGCGGCGCAGGCGATGGCCTGCCGACCTTCGAGATTGACTCAAACGCGCTGGAGCGCGGCGAAGTCGGCGTACTGGCTCTTTTAACAGGATCAGGATTCGCAGACTCCAACGGCGAGGCCAAACGTCTGATCAAAGGCGGCGGCGTAAGAGTGAATGGTCAGTCGATCACCGATATTCAGGCAATGCTGTCGATGACCGATCTTGACGATGGAGCCATAAAAATCTCGGCAGGAAAGAAGCGCCACGCGCTCGCCAAACCAACCTAAATACGCGCTCCGCCTGTTCTGTCATTCTGGCTGTCTCTGAGGGGATTCATCGGTATTGCGGGCCTCCGGGGTTTGGACAACATCCAATTCGTCTTCGACAGGAGTCACGATAAATCCCGGCTCCGCTTCGGCCTTAACCGGTTCAACGACCGTGTTCTCGATCTCGTCCCGCTCCTGTTCGGCGCGTTCGGCCGCCTGGCCCTCGAACATCCGGCGCAACACACCCGGTGCCAACACAGAAAGCGGATTGGCAAATACGGTTGGCCCGTCAAATGGACCTTCTACCGAGAAGGTGACACCGATTACGCCCTCCCCCGGACGGGACACCAATATGTCGCCTACAAGCGGCAAATTCCCGAGCAGTGAATTGACGCCATAGGACGGCGCCAGAACGCCGTCGAGCGCAATCATCTCACCGTCAAGATCAACCGAACCATTGGTCGTTACCCCGAGCGATGGCCCCGCCGCGCGCGCCTCCGCGACCATCATCAAACCGTCTTCAAGCGCGATGTCGGCACGCAGCGTGTCAAAGGCGATGCCGTCTCCATTGAGGAGCGCACCGAGTCCCTCAAACGAGCCGGCGGCCAGAATTCGGGCCAGAACCGGCATGCGGATCAGGGTAAAATTATCCGCTTCCAGATTGATGCGGGTAATGCCTTCGCTACCGGCCGGAGGCAGTGAACCGGATATACGAACCACACCATCGCTGACATTTTCAAAAACTCCGAACAGGCGCAGCAATCGTCCAAAATCGGGAGACTGCATTGTAAATTGGCGCGGCTCTCCCGAGCCCGCTGCCGCCATTGTTGTGATGAATTGCCCATCTGGACCATCACCGCTGACATTCAGGGATTCCTCGCCCAGCTCATTGGACTCCCAATTCAGGGCGACATTTTCATAACTCACCTCATCGGATGTCCTGACCGTATCGATAATCACATTGAGGCCAATGGGGGGCGGTGAGCCGCCACCGCCGCTCATATCGAGCATATTGGGAAGAATGTTGCGTACATCCAGAAAGCGGCCGACCACGTCGATTGACAGTGGCCCGTCCAGGCTGCCGTTACGGGTTACGGCGATACCGGCATCGAGAAACTCTTCAATGAACAGGCGTTCAAATCGGGCATCGATCAAACGCCCGTCTGCAGCCAGCCTCACCGAGCCCTGCAGCTCTAATCCTTCCGCCTGGGCTTCAACATAATCAATAACCCGCTCACCGTCGGCACTTGTGACAAAAGAGAATTCCGCCTGCGCGTCAGCGCCTGAAGGTTTGGCCCAAATCTCTCCGGGCATCTCAATCGTCGCTCGGGTCAGGTCGGCAGCCACGCGTACAGTTTCAAACTCCAGTGCTTCGCCAAGGGTTTCGGCCTGAATGACAACTTCGCCATCAATAAAGCGCCGCAAAGGCAGGCCAAGCGCGTCCATGGCCGCAGAATCCAAAGTCGCTTCAAGCTGAAAAACGGTGGAAGCCTCGTCCTCGTCGAGTGTCAAATCCTCCGTCCATGTCAGATGTCCCGGCGCAGGACCAAAGCGGACAGGACCCGATGCGACGATCCGGCTTTCGTTGGCGGTCATATGGACAATGCCATCGTTCAAACGGATCTCGCCAAATCCGGTCGGTGCCGAGACATCTTCAAAATCGGCTTCAACAGAAAACCGTAAATCCTCTTCCGGGACATTACTGAGCATGGGACGAATGATTTCGATTTGTATGTCGCCCTGCCCCGATATGCTTTGCGGATCGATGCCGTATTGCGATGGGATTGCAAGGGGCTCCATGTCGATCAATTCCATAACGTCCTGCGCGCTCGCCTGCGCACGCCCCCCAAAACGCGCAAGCGCCCCTTTTGGATTGAAGCGCGGCAGGTCCACAAATCCTTCACTGAGACGCATGTCGCCAATCAGGCCGGAATCCAGAGTTATCTGCATTGCGTTACCGACCATCACCGCAGAGCCCTGCCCTTCGGTCACCGGTGTCATGGTCGAGACATAAAAGAATTGCCCGCCATCAAAGCGAAAACGAAGCTCCATCGCGTCATTGGGCAATCGCCCCGCGACAATATCCTCGGCCGCCATGTCAATCTGGAATGTCGCGTCATAACCGCGACCACCCACAATATTCCTGGAAACAAAATCACGACCGCCATCAGCCAGATCAACGGGCCAGAAAGCCAACACGGTTGCGACATTGACATTCCCGTCTATCGGACCGTTCAGACGCAAATTTGGTAGCCATCGCCCGTCCTCGACTTGCGAGAGTGAGGCGTCGCCTTCCAGGCGCGCGACGATGGGGCCAATGTCGGCCACGAGACGGTCAAACGTCACCGATAGCGCCGTCGCATCCATGGCACCGCTGGCTTCAAATCGTGACCATGTTGGGGGCGCTTCGAAAACACCACCCAAATCCAGAATCGCATCGCTGGACACCAGATCGTATCGCCACCGCCGCGGCAAAGCGTCATCAAAGTCGCGCATCTCATAAACACGCCCCTCCAAATCCGTCGTGAGAATGCTGGAGCGAATTTCACCTTCGCGAATCTGGATGGCACCACTTATTGGCTCATACTCAATATCCAGGCGCGCGAGTGAAAATTCACTATCGACATCGCCAAGCCGAAAAATTCCGGCATCTATATTCAGCGACAAGTCCGCAGCGCGCACACCATCGGAACGATCAGCATTAATAAAAAGATCAAATGAGACAGGCGCATCCAGAGCGCCAATCGTGGCGAACGGTCCGCTTGCAGGTGCCAGATTGCTGGGTCGGACATTCGATGCCTGTGCCTCGAACAACAAAGTCTCCAGATCAGCGCCTGCTTCCAGACGAACATTCACTGGCGCATAGCCGGACGGCGTCACAAATTGGCCGCTGACAGCGGCCGTCAGGCTCGCGTCATCGCGCGCAATCTCCACCCCGGCATCATTGATCAGCCAGCTAAGGCCATAAAGCTCGTCCTCAACGCGGACCGTCGTATTCTCAATGCGTACGCGTCTCAACCGGCCCAGAAGATCTGACTGATCCGGATTGCGCAGCAATTCAAGAATAGCATCGGTATCGCGGCGCGAACCGGGCTGGCGTGCCGTGCGCGCAACGCGCTCCGGATGACCAAGGCCTGCACCAACAGCGCCATCAGGGCGTCGAACCAGAGAGATCGCACCGCCCACGACGTTAACGTCTACAGGCGCGGCGCGTCCCAGAAGCAGGGAATCCAGCGCCAAACCGGTTTCGATCAAGGGCGCACGGGTCACGACCTCACCGCCCACTTCGGCAACAGTGATGTCTCGCGCCGTCACGATAATCAGGGCACGCTCCGGATCGAAGCGGGCCTCGAGCGCCCCAATGGACACCAAATCCCCCTCAAAGGCTTCTGCGAAACGCCGCTGGGCTTCACCTTGAGCGAATTCCAGAGACACCGGGCCTTCAGCCAGTCTCCACAGCAGTGCTGCGCCCGCAAAAATCGCCAATGTGAAAATACCGGCGATGATCTCCAGAGTATAAATTATGGCCATGCGTGCCGTGCGTTTCATCATGGCCTAAACGCTCCCTGCAGCCAGGGGTGGACGCGGCGGGTAAAACTCGGGAATGTCCGGCGCGAATTTTCCGGATTGGAGACAGGCATGACAGAATTGGCAATCGGCGATCCCGCGCCAGATTTTTCCGTTCCCACCGATGGTGGCGGGCAGATCAGCTTGAGTGATCTCGAAGGTAAAATCGTTGTTCTCTATTTCTATCCAAAAGATGATACGCCGGGATGCACAAATGAGGCCGTCGCCTTTACCCAGTTGCGGTCAGACTTCGACACCGCCAATGCTGTGATCATCGGCGCTTCGAAAGATAGCGTCCAAAAGCACGACAAATTCAAGGCCAAGCATGACCTCAATGTGACATTGGCTGCGGATGAGGACGGTTCACTGGTCGAATCGTATGGCGTTTGGGTAGAGAAAAACATGTATGGAAGAAAATACATGGGCATTGAGCGCGCGACTTTTGTCATTAATCAGAAAGGTCAGATCGCTCACATTTGGCGTAAGGTGAGGGTCAAAGGGCATGCCGAGACGGTTTTAGAGGCTGTCCAGGCTCTTTAAACACGAAATAGACCACGATCGATCAAACGGCCCACTGATTGCATAACGGGTTATTGATAATTTTCGACTTTTCGT
>CAXBKM010000097.1:0-6998 GCA_963976265.1 uncultured Maricaulaceae bacterium | reverse complement strand
TGAAGTGGACCTTGGCAGTCTGGAACGAAAGGGCGGATGGCCGCAGCGTAGCGGCAAGGTGGCGCTGAAGCTCGCGCTGGGACGATTGGCGGAGCATTATCGCATGGTGCCGCCTAAGACGCGTTAGCGGTATCCGCCTTGATACGCGAAATCATCGAGTTGAGGCCGTTGGAGCGTTGCGGCGAAAGATGTTCCGACAGTCCAATTTCACTGAGGACGGCGCGTGCATCAATCTGCTCAATTTCAGAGGCGTCCTTGCCTGAATAGAGCCGGATCAATAATGCGGCGAGGCCGCGGACAATATGTGCGTCTGATTGGGCGCGGAATTGGAATCTGGAGGGTGCGTCCGGGTGTGGCTCACTGATCAGCCAAACCTGACTGACGCAGCCCTTCACCTTGTTGTCGTCGGTTTTTTCGAAATCCTCGAGCTCGGGCAGGGCCTTGCCGAGATCAATGACATAGCGATAACGCTGTTCCCAATCATCCAGAAGGTCAAATTCCGCGATGAGGTCGTCAATTTCGGTTTGGAGTTCAGGTGTCATGCTCCGCACCTAAGGCGGAGCAGGCTTCAAGGCAAGTCTCAGGTGTCGGACTGGCGTGTCGCCTCGCGTTCTTCGAGCCAACGATTGAGACGGACTGCGGAGACATCAGCAATAATGTTGAGAAGATCGCCCGCTTCTTCACCGGCCTCGCACACAGCGCCCGCACTGTCGCAGAATTCAGAGACCTGTTCTGTCATTGCGACGGCCTGCTCCATCGAGAAATCAAGATCGGTATTGTCTGACCCCATAAGGGCGGAGGGCGCAAACGCGCTGACAATGGCAATCCAGAAGGCGGCTCGAAAAACAAACATCATTGGCATCAGTCCTCTTGTTACAGATCGGTCTCTGCAATTTGGAGGCTAAGCCAAGCATTTTGTAAAAGCGAGCAAAACACAAAGTAATGAAAAATGAAGATCAAATCAAAAGTGAAAAATTCTAATAAATAAAATTTCCGGCGTTCTGTTTACGTTTGATACACCCTGTTTCGCGCTGGTACGGTTTTGTTAACCTTTGCTAGTCTTGGCGCGCTTGCGCGGCCTGCAGGCAATCCGACACGTCCAGAAGGGCATGCTGGGCAATACAAAAGGAATCTTCGTACTTGAAGTGACCGGCCGCGACGCATTGTTCCAGATTGATGCGGGCCCAGACCAGACAGCGTTGTGCGAGGGGATCGGCGAGCAATTGTGTAATGGCACGATCCGAATATGAGGATTCATCACTGATCGCGCGCAATGCCGCAATCGACAGAATGCGTCCGATGCGTACACGGTCGGGTTCATAGGCAACACCGACTTCCAATGCGAGTTCGGGGGCAGACCGCGACGGTGACAGCGTCGGTTGGGTCATGCCTGAAAATTCGCTCGATGCCGCGCCGAGATCATTGCCTCCATCAACAAACTGGGTTGAAAACAGATCGAGGCCGGGTGGCAAGGCACGTTGGCCGGCGAGTTGAATGGCGGACAGGCGAGCCTGGCGGTCGCGTGATACGGCATTGGCCCAGCGTGCTGACTGCAGGTCATAGGCGGCAATGCGAAATTGTTCTCCGACTTCGCGAATTTCGCTCGAATCCTCGTCGATCACCTCAAGAACCGATACACTCGCGGCGTCGGAATTGCGAAATGCGGTTGCATAGGCCGGGTCATTGAGGAAGCCCGCAATGGCGGCGTCGCGCCCATAATAATCAGCTACGTCGCGAACATCGTCCAGGAATTCGGGATGCTGTTCGGCAATCAGGGATGCATAGGCGAGCCATGCCTGAACCAGGCGCTCATCGCCCAGATACGCCGACAGATTGTCCATGGCGCGATCAAGATCGCTTCCCGAGGTCAGCGGGCGTGTGCGGATATCGCCCAATGTTCTGTGATACCCGGCATACTCACCCGCAGAGCGCAGCACGATGTCATTGCGCATGTCAGGGGCAGAGCTGGTTTGCGGTGCATCCAGTCGCAAAACGGGCGCAGTCGTCTGCGTCTCCGGTTGAACCGTTTCATCCTGCTGTACCGTCAGCGCCAACGTCATGGCAATTAGGGTCACAAACACCGCATTCTCCTCTTACACATGCTGCAAATCTAGTTTGCGCTCAAGATAGCCGTTCGACCAGAGGGCAAGTGTGTTTTATCGCACGAAGGCCTTAACTGAGTCATTAACGCGCCAACCTGTGTGATTCACCCCTTGTTAAGACTCCCCTCGAAGACTCAAGCCAACAAAGAATCGAGTCGTTTCGGAAACTTAGGGTGTGCCTGTGCTAACCAAAATCACGACGGTTATAGCCCAAAATGGTGGCTGGTTGGCTTCGATGATCTGGATCATCGGGCTGGCCCTTGTTTCCCCCATGGTCGCAAATTCATCCGGCCTGGTGATGATTGCTGCCTATGCCGCTGTGGCCTGCGCAGCGATCCCGGCTGTTGTAGGACTTGGCCTCGCCGGGCGAATGGATGAAGAATTTTCGCGGTTCTCGCTGACCTTGATGTGGACGGCCCTGGCGGCTGCGATTGCCGCTGCGAGCGGCGGTGTGACGGGTGCGGCGGCGTTTGCCTTCCTGCTTCCCGTCGCCGCCGCGGCCTCAGGCGGGACACGGCGCGCGGTCATTGAAGCATCGGCATTGGCCGGTATTACGGCGGTGATGATTGGCGGGCTTCATTTTGGTGGGTTCCTGCCCGCGCTGCCCGGAGCCTTCCCTGTATTCCAGCACGCCGTACCGGTCGCGACGCTCTTTATCGCTTTTGGCCTCGGCGCAGGCGCGATACGGGCGCTGGCAAGCCACGATCAGTACAAAGCCAATGCGCAGGAATTCGAAGTGCGCAGTGCAGCCTTTGATGCATCGCCCGCCGCGATCGCAGCGTGCCGGGACGGCGAGATCATTGCGGCATCCAATGGCTTGCGAAAATTGTCACCGGGCTTGCCACCGCGTCTGGATGGATTGTCTTTTGCCGATTTGGGATTTGACGAGGCGGACCGCCAAGCGCTTACGCAGATCACAATGGGTGGCGAAAAATCCACATCACTGAAAACTGCGATCCGCTCCAGCAGCGGCGTTCGCGCCGATACGGATGTACAGTTGGCCAATTTCGACGGTGGATGGGTTGCGGCCTTCACGCCGGTGTCATCCGATGGACAATTGACCCATGAGCGCGACGTGGCGGTGTCCGAGACCCGCGCCAAAACGGAGTTTCTGGCATCTATCAGCCATGAAATTCGTACGCCGCTAAATGCGATAATCGGCTTTTCAGATGTGATGAAATCACGCTTGTTCGGCCCCATGCCTGCGCGCTATGCAGAATATGCAGAGCTGATCCATGAGAGTGGGCGCCATCTGCTTGATCTGATTGGCGATGTTCTGGATATCTCGAAAATTGAAGCTGATCGCTATGAGCTTTCAAAGACCATCTTTGATGCCCGTGATGTGGTCGAAATTTGCTCAAAACTCCTTCAGCAACGCGCGACCGAATCCGGTGTCGATCTCAAAACCGATTTGCCCGAAGACAGCCTGCCTGTTGAGGCCGATCGCAAGGCGCTGCGCCAGATATTGCTCAACCTTCTGTCCAACGCCGTGAAGTTCACGCCAAGCGGCGGCGCTGTAATTGCGATGGCCCGGCGCGAAGATGGCGATTTGATCATTGCCGTGGGCGATAGTGGCGTTGGTATTCCAAATTCTGAAATTGAAGCGCTGGGACAGCCCTATAAACAGGCTTCGACAGCCCACAATTCCAGTGAACGCGGGACCGGGCTCGGCTTGTCGCTGGTGCGTTCACTCGCCGGTTTGCATGGCGGGGTTATGACGATTGACAGCGAAGTAGGCGAGGGCACGACGGTCACCGTACGACTGCCCGTCATGACGCAGGGCACGCATTCAATCGGTTCTGACGATGATCTGGAAGTCCATGACCGGATCCGCCGCGCTCAGGCAGCGGGCGGTACAATCGCATCAGCCACCAGGACTGGTTAGATAAATATGTCCCGCGGCCAGAAAGGCCGTACCCGCCGCGAAATCGCCAATCTCAACATAGTATTGACCCGTCATTTCACCACGCGCGTCATAGAGTTCAAGGCGCACAGCCTCGCGCGGATCGAGCATGGCCAGGGCTTGCGTAGCGGTTTCGGGAAACCCGAAGAATAACCGCTCCTCAACAATTCGGCGATTGCTCGCCCAGATACGACTTTGCGCATGCGGTGGCGGTGCCAAACGGGCCCATTCGGGACGATCCGTGACCGAAAATAATCCGCCCAGCGTTGGATCATAGGGGTTTGCCGCTACCTCTACATCACGGATAACAAGAACGACCGAGGCGGGCGCGGGCGTGGTCGGCAGACTCAATGTCAGTCGCTCGCCGCTTGCGTCTGAATAGAGCCCGAAGCGCGGAGCATCGACTTCGTTCGCGATGGTTTGGGATAGTGTCCAGACCGGATATTCATCACGGCGGCGCACGGCGCTCCACAAACGTGCCTGCCCGGGATAATCGAGTGCAGGCAGTCGGCTGAATAATTCAAAAGCACCACGAACTCCGGCGATCAATGCCAATGTGGCTTCGCTGTCGCAGGGCTGATTGGCAGCGCGGCGCACAATGGTTTCAAATGTCGACCTGATGTCCTCCGCCGAATAGCCCGATCGCAACAACGTACCGCGCGATTGCAGCCAGGATGCAGTCAGCGTGTTTCGTTCGCGATCTGAAAACATCGAGCAGCGATCATCTATGACAATCGCCAGAGAGCGCTCAGCGAATACATCGGTGGCGGTCTGCGCATGCGCAGTGCGCGCCATCAAAAGGCTGCTCAGGACAAAAAGGGCACACAAAAAGGCACGCATGAGACTTCCCGTAACGCGGAGAAGTCGGAAGCCTAGTGCAAATCCTTTGATACAGCGTGAACGCGCTGCCTGCGACGCCAAAGGCCGCGCATCAGAAATAATGTTGTCAATATAAACAACAGGATGGCAATCTCGCGCGCGCCGATTTCAAAGGTCGAAATTCGTTCGATCATTGAGATTTCCGTATTCCCGTCAAAATCAAAGGGCGTGACTCCGCGCGCACTCCAGATGGCGGCGCGTCCTTCCAGAGCGTCCCACAAATTGGACCGGGCCAGAGTTTGAGCGGCATCCGAAAACGCGATGCCTTCGCCTGCCGTAAATGTCGCAATCCAGCGATCAGGATTGTGGACATCGGCGAAAATCGCCGCGACCCCATACGGTGCGGTACTGTCGTCTCCACCATCAGCATAGGCGGCAGCGGCAAAGCGAATGCCGCCGCGCGATGACCCTACCTGATTGGCAGCCCGTAGAGCGGCGCGAAGTTCAGCCGGGGCCATATCCATGAAAGCGCGGTCGTTCGCCGCGTCCGGTCCAATGACCAGTAAATGGCGTCCTTCCGGCGCGACAATGGTCGACTCGCCATACCACGCATAAATCCATGCTCCGCCACTGGCGAGTGCGGCCCGCGACAGGATTGAATAGGCGGCCGTGCGCGTATCCTCATCGATACCCGCGAGCACAACAGCCGTGTGAGCGGCACTATTGGGTCCGAATACGCTGGCATCATTGGCAAAGCGCGCCAGATCGGAGGAACCCGGCATACTGGCAGTCCCGTCAGTGCTCAACGTTTGAGCATCCAGGGCATCGCTGACTGTAAAGCGTAGACCGGCGGACCCAAAGGACCGCGCCGCGAACAGGCGAGCGGCGGCAATGGCCTCATCGGCATCGCGCCCCGTTACGACCAGCTCGGGCGTTTCGCCGACAATCAACCGGATTTCGGGACCGGACGCCGTTTGGGATTGCGTATCAAAGCGGACGGCAATGTCGTGGGCCTGATCGGCATGCGTGAAAAGCGGTACGCGTTGCGCGCGCATGGCAATGGCCTGCGCTGACAGGGCTTCGAGCGTTTGATAGGGTTGGGACGCCGTGATTTGGACGCGCTCAAGCCGGCCAAAATCCGCGGCCAGTGCCAATTCAACAGCTTCAAGAGTCTCTATCCGGGCATTGACCAGGTAGTCGATGCGGATTTGCGAGCGTCGCCCGTCGATCAGCCAAGCCTCGCCCGATGGATCCATATTGTAGGCAATGCCCAGTGTATTGGCGCCCGCATTCAGGATTTCGCCGGGGATTTCAAATCGCAATTCGAGCTCGGCGGCATCCGATGAACGGGCCAGAGTTTCACCATTGATCGTCAGGGTCGGAGGAATTTGGGCGTCGTCGGCTGGACGGGCCGCCAGGGTCAGCTCAGCCGACTGTGCGGTAATGTGAATAGGCAGCGAAAATTCGATCTCGACACTCGAAAATTCGGCATCAATCAGGACAGTGTCCCCACTTGGGTCGAGATCAACCAGAGAGACGGCTTCCGCGCGTCGATCCCCTATATCCGCATACGCATGCCCCAAAGCATTGAAAAGCAGGCACAAACCTGCGACGAAGACACTCAAAACACGTACTGACATAAAACGCCCCTCACCCAATTAATACTTTATTAAGCAAATGGGCTGCCATCAACGTCTATGTCACAATTAAAATCAAAAATCTGGGTTCAGGCGCTTATCCGCACCGCCGAAGTCGGGGGAGCTTCGGCCTATGTGATGCGCAGCGGTGACCCCGATGCCGGTACAGTTCTGGTCAAGGTTTCACTGCTGGATGGCCGGGCGAAGCTCTATACAGCGGCACGCGATTTCGAGGGGCATCGCCTGTGGACGCAGCCGCTGGGCGTTGATCCTGCGCCAGAGCAGGATGTTGATGCCTATACGGCCCGTCGTCATGACAGTGACCCCGACATTTGGGTCATTGAAATCGAAGACCGGCAGGGACGACACTTTCTGACTGAACCGGTCGAAGGGGAAGACGCGTAAGCGCGACCTTGCGCGGTGAAGTTCAAACCGCTACGCCGCGCGGCTAGACAGACCTTCTACGAGTTAAAGTGATGACCGATATCCAGAAGACGGGCGAATGGGCGCGTCGTCGTACCTATGCGATCATTTCGC
>CAXBKM010000096.1:0-7049 GCA_963976265.1 uncultured Maricaulaceae bacterium | reverse complement strand
TCGATGTCATCATCGCCGAGGTCGATTTCACTGACAACTTGGCCTCGCACCGACATGCCAGCCCGCGCGGTGGAATTGTGGTCGCCGGTTACAAGCGGATGCCATTGCGGCAGATCTTTGCCCTCCGAGACGAGGCGGTAAGCGCAGGTTTTCGGCATGAAACGCAGTGTGGGGATGTTGTCAGGCGTCAGGGTCACACAGTCCGGCACGCGAACAGCCCGGTTGCGATAATCGCGGCATTGCCCAGTGGTACAATTGTAGAGACTGCAAGCAACATCGGTAAATTCAAGCCGCCCCTCTTCATCTTCCAGCTGGATCAGGCAACATTTCCCGCAGCGATCACACAAGGATTCCCACTCGTCGGCTGTCATTGCCGTCAGGGGCTTTACCTTCCAGAATTTTTCCTGAGACATGATCGCCTGAATTCCGCCGTGTTGTCGGGTCAACTACCCCTCGCAACTGGATAGCATATTTCATGACGCCATACCGTGCCGATATCTTGAAGGATACTGCCGACCGGCAGAACCGCCGCGCATGGATCATTACCATCGCGCTCGCCGTCATGCTGATCGGGGGCGGGATCGCTACGGGCGCCGGATGGCGCTGGGCCTTCTCCGATCTGCCTGCCTTGCCCGAAGATCTCGAAGCGTTCTGGAGTGTACGGCGTGAAGCATCGACCACACTGCTGGACCGCGATGGCAATGTTCTCGATGTGCGCGGCCCGCTTTATGCCAGCCCGGTTGCCATCGATACGCTTCCCAGCCATGTCGTGAATGCGTTCATCGCTATTGAAGATAGGCGGTTTTACGAACATGGCGGTGTGGACATTCAAGGGTCGGCGCGCGCGGTTCTGGCGAATTTGCGAGCCGGGCGATCTGTGCAGGGCGGCTCAACGCTCACCATGCAATTGGTTAAAAACCTCGTCCTGACACCCGAGCGTTCCCTGCGCCGAAAAATCCAGGAAATGCGTCTGGCGATGCAATTGGAAGAACGTCTGACCAAGGTCGAGATTCTCGAGCTTTATCTCAACCGGGTCTATCTGGGTGCGGGCGCCTACGGGCTTGAAGCCGCCGCCCAGCGTTATTTCGGCAAGTCCGCCACAGATCTGACCATTGCCGAAGCCGCCTTGCTGGCAGCCCTGCCCAAAGCGCCCAGCCGCCTGGACCCAACGAATAATATAGACGCGGCCCGTGCCCGCGCGCAGCGCGTGCTGGCCGCAATGCTGGACGCCGAATTCATCACGCTTGAACAACATGACGAGGCGATCATCGCGCCTGCAAGCCTACAACCGGCCGCAGAACAAACCCTGCGCGACGCTTCGGTCTATGGCTATATTTTCGACCATGCGCTTGCACGCGCAGAAGATTTACTGTCTGAGCGCCCGGCCGATCTGGTTATTCAAACCACGATTGACCCTGAGCTTCAGGAAATGGCGCACGGCGCTCTAACGGCCCGTCTGGATGCCGAGGGCGAACAGGAAAATGCCGAACAGGCGGCCCTGGTCAGCCTCGCGCCTGATGGATCTATTCGTGCGATTGTTGGCGGACGTGATTATTCGCAGAGCCAGTTCAACCGCGCCGTCCAAGCCTATCGACAACCGGGATCCGCCTTCAAACCCATTGTATTTCTCGCAGCTTTCGAGCTTGGGCTGTCACCCTTTACCGCCTTCTATGACGAACCCATTGATCTGGACGGCTGGAGTCCCGGCAATTTTGGCGGCGGCTATCGTGGGCGGGTGACGCTTCAGGAAGCCTTGCGGCGATCCATCAACACAGTCGCCGCTCAAGTTGGCGATGAAATCGGCGCTGAAGCCGTCGTCGACATGGCGCAACGCCTGGGGATCGAAACGGACTTGCCGCCCCTGCCAGCCTTGTCGCTAGGCGCGGTAGAGGTCAATTTGCTGGAGCTAACAGGCGCCTATGCGACCATCGCCAATGACGGTATTCGCCGAACGCCTTATCTCGTTGAGCGTATCACTGACAGTCGCGGGCGCGTTCTTTTTGAGCACACCTCCGAGAACGACGAACAGGTCGTTGAGGCGGAAACGGCGCAAACACTCTCAACGCTGCTCCAGGATGTCGTGATCGCCGGAACCGGTCGAGCCGCAAGGCTTACGGATCGCCCAGTCGCCGGGAAGACCGGCACCAGCCAGGATTCCCGGGATGCCTGGTTCGTTGGCTATTCTGCCGA
Source organism: uncultured Maricaulaceae bacterium (assembly GCA_963976265.1). Classification (GTDB taxonomy): domain Bacteria; phylum Pseudomonadota; class Alphaproteobacteria; order Caulobacterales; family Maricaulaceae; genus Hyphobacterium. The sequence continues at coordinate 4,859 of CAXBKM010000096.1, read as the reverse complement.
CTACACAACAGGGGTCTGGATCGGCAATGACGATGATACGCCGACGCGCGATGTCACCGGTGGTGGTTTGCCCGCGCGCTTGTGGCAGGATTTTATGACACTGGCCCATGCCGAGCTTCCGGCGCGCCTGTTGTCGGCACCAGCGCCGCGCGAACGTACCGAACGCGAAGAGAGGCTGGCCGCCTTCTATTCGTCCTTGTCGTCAGCCTTTGCAGACGAAATTGGCACGACACCTTGAAGCACGGCTTCTCGCAAAGCCGCTATTTCGCTGCGCAATGTTCCCAGCTCTTCGTGAAGCATTTCTCGGTCAGCCTGAGCTTCGGCATCTGATTTTTCCGCGCGTTCTTCCTCGTCATCGAAATGTTTCGACTGCAGCGAGTCGACGATCACCGCGATGAACATGTTCAAAACGGCAAAGCTCGTCAAAACGATAAAGATGACAAAGAAAATCCATGAAAAAGCCTGCGCCGCCATAACCGGGCGCGCCACATCCATGGCCCAGCCTTCCAGCGTCATCACCTGAAAGAGCGTAAATGCCGACCCGCCGAGCGTCCCAAACAATTCCGGATTACTGGCTCCAAACAATTTCGTCGCCATCACCGCAGAGACATAAAAAATCAGTGCCAAAACCGCCAGAATGGCACTCATCCCCGGAATCGCGCGCATCAGGGCTTCGACGACTTTGCGCATTTCGGGCATGACCGAGAACAGGCGGAATACCCGCATGATCCGCAGAGCCCGCAGAACCGTGAACGGACCGGCATCCGGGAAGAGCGATATTGCCACAACGATCAGATCGAACCAGTTCCAGCCCGACTTAAAGAATGCGCCGCGATAGGCGACCATCTTGATCAAAAGCTCCAGAACGAAAATCGACACAATTACCCGGTCGATGATTGGCAATGCCACGCTGAACCAGCTCGCCTCGAACGGATAGGCTTCCAAGCCCAACGTAACCGCGTTGAACAGGATCAACGCCGTGATGGAATTGAGAAAAAGCGGTGCCTCGACAATTGCGATTAGTCGGGCGCGCCAACCGGTTCTGGGAGCATCAGTCATCATATCGGTCCTTCGCGCCTCTGGTATCGCTGACACGCGTTTGAAGCAACTGCCAGGTGCCGTCTCGTTAACGCTGTTCGCCCACCGTTTATTTACATCTTTGAGTCCATTCTGGCGTTTGAGGTAGCTGGACTGCATGTACTCATGGCCGTTGAATCAAATCTCCATCAGCTCGTTGACCTAGCCAAGGAAAAGTCGAGTGATCGACGGCGTGAATTACTGCGCAATGTAACCGACCTGTTTTTCGAAAACGCACCAGAGACCGGATCAAGCGCGCACTCCGAATTCGATAACGTCCTGTCCAAACTGGCCATGCAAACCGCTCAGGAAGCGCGTGCTGAACTGTCGCGCCGCTTCGCCGAAGCCCCGCTCGCGCCGCGCGGCCTGCTGCTACAGCTTGCCCGGGACGCGATCGAAGTGGCAGCCCCGGTCTTGCAGAAATCCCATGTCCTGACCGAACGCGATCTCGCCTCGCTGGCAGAAGATATCAGCTCGGCGCATTTGAAAGCCCTGACCAGGCGCGAAACCGTGCCCGAATCTGTTTCGGAAACCATCGTGCGGCGCGGTGATGACGAGACCGTCGCCGCACTGGTCCGCAATCGGGGCGCAAAGCTGTCTCGCCAGGCATTTGAAACGGTGACTGAACGCGCCGAGACGAGTGCCGAATTGCAGGCCCCCCTGGTGGAACGTGCCAACACACCCACTGATCTGCTCAATGATCTGATGACGGTCGTCGAGAGCAATCTGCGCGACCGAATTCTGGAACGGTTCGACAAAATTGATCCTGACGAATTGGAAGACGCGCTACAGATTTCACATGACCGCATGGAAGCGCGCATGCGCGCCGATAGCGAAATGGAACAGGCCCGCAGCTTTATCAATGCCAAGAAATTGCGCCGCCAGCTCGACGGGGCATTGCTGGCGCAATTGCTGCGCGAAGGCCATCACGCGAAATTTTGTGCCGGTCTGGCCGAAATGGCGGGTGTTGATGTTGCGTCTGCCAAACAGGCGGTCGAGCATCAAAGCATCGACCCCCTATGCCTGATCTGCAAGGCGGGCGGGTTTGAACGCACCCTCTTTGTAACGCTCGCTGTACTACGCAATTCGGGCAAGGGCGATGCCCTGCGTGATGCGCGCGAATATGGACGCATTTACGATTCCCTGTCCGACCGGGACGCCCAGCGTGCCATGCGCTTTATGATGCTGCGAAAAAACGCAGCCTGACTATCCGTCACCATCCTCGCCACGAGGATCTGCCGGTTGCGAGGATTGGCGGGCATCACGCTCCGGATGTTTCGACGACGGCGGCGTGAAGGCTTCACTGCCATCATCAATATATAGCGTCTGGGATGGGAAGGCGAAGCTGGTTCCGGCGCCCTCGACGATGGCCTTGATTTCGAAGGCAAGTTGCTCCTTGATTTCCAGCCAGTCGGTCCAGTTTGTTGTTTTGGTAAAGCAATAGAGCCGGAAATCGATTGATGACGGCCCAAATGAGTCCACCCGCATGAAAGTTGTAACCTCAGGCGGCTGCGCAAAATCATCATTTTTGTGGATGTATTCCAGAACCCGGTCTCGGATTTCACGAAGCTGTTCAGACGTCGTCTTGTATTCCACGCCAATATACCAGGCGATACGGCGGTGGGTCATGCGCGAAAAATTGGTAACCGCGTTATCGGCCAGTTTCGAATTCGGCACATAGACGGGTCCCTTGTCGAAACGACGCACCAGCGTCGAACGAAAGTTAATCCGCTCAACCGTACCCTCGACGACGCCGTCCACCTTGATCCATTCACCGGGCAGGAAACGTTTTTCTGCGAGGATCAACAGACCGGCGATCAGGTTTTTGAAGAGGTCCTGAGCGCCCAAACCAACGGCCACGCCCAACAGGCCCATACCGGCGATTATCGGACCGACTGGAATATCCCAGATTTCCAGGACGGCGGCGGCGCCAACGACAATGAACAGGATCCGAAAGAACTTCATCATCCAGTCGACCATGACGGGCGTCAGGGCATTCTGGAGCGCATTCATTGATCCGATGACGGGCTTTACAGCGTTGTGCAAGACCCAGAACAACGCAACAGCGATCAGGGATTGAACAATCCGTTCGCCAGCCGATGCGGGGCCGTCCAGCTCCAATATATTCAGCGCGATAAACACACCAATAATAATTGGAACCAGTTTGAGTGGTTCGGCCAGAGCCTCGGCAACCGCATCATCAATTGTGGTTTTGGATTTTCGCGTCACGCGCAAAAACAGGCTGATCACCCAGCGCGCCATCACCCCCCGGACCAACAGGCCCAGCAGGACGGCCAATACCGCCAAAATTCCATATCCGACACTGGTGCCCAGAAAACTGGTGTTCCAGACGCCCAGAACCAGATCCCAGAATTGTTCGGTCTGACCAGTGACCGCTTCAACGATCTCGGTGGCTTGTGTCACGATGCGCGTTCTTTCGCTCTCAGGAATTTCAGGTCGGGCCATTTTTCTTCGGAATAGCTGACCTCCCAGGGGCTTTTGGCCAGGAAGACCGGATCACCATCAATGTCTTCGGCCATTGCGGTTTTGTGACGATCTGCAAATCGTTCGATCTCGTCGTCATCACCCGCTACCCACCGTGCGGTTTCATACGGGGCTTGCTCAAAGGTCACATCCAGCCCGTATTCGGTCGCCACTCGCTCAGCCATCACCTCGATTTGCAGCTGGCCCACAGCGCCGACAACGAACTCACCACCCAGGACAGGCCGAAACAATTGTGTGACGCCCTCTTCAGCAAGGGATTCCAGAGCTTTTTTCAGATGCTTGGCTTTGAGCGGGTCCTTCAATCGGGCCCGGCGCAGGATTTCAGGAGCGAAGTTTGGAATACCGGCAAAGCGCACATTGCCGCTTTCACTGAGCGTGTCGCCGACCCTGAGTGCGCCATGATTGGGCACGCCAATAACATCACCGGCAAATGCTTCATCGGCAATTTCGCGATCCTGCGCAAAGAACAGAATCGGTGAAGATACCGTGATCGATTTGCCCTTCTCGGTTTTCAGCTTCATGCCCCGCTTGAACTTACCCGAAGCGAGGCGAAGAAATGCCACGCGGTCCCGATGGTTCGGGTCCATATTGGCCTGCACTTTGAACACAAAGCCTGCCACTTCGCTGGCCGAGGGTTCAATGGTGACGGGGTTACCTTTGATAATCGCAGATTCAGGCTGTGGGCCCGGGGCGATTTGTGCCAGCGCGTCCAGCAATTCGCGAATGCCAAAATTGCGCAGCGCCGACCCGAAATAGACCGGCGTCAAATGGCCCTCACGAAAGGATTGTTCGTTGTAGTCGACACAAACTTCGCGTGCCAAATCCGCGCCGTCGCGCAAACGTTCCAGCACATCCTCGGCCATGAGGTTTTTGACCGCTGCGGATGACATCGGCGTGCGCGGCGCAGGATCGCCGGGCTGGCGTTCATCATCGACATCGCCAAAGCTAAGAAATTCGTCGCTGGCCAGATCGACAACGCCTTTAAAGCGCTTGCCGGATTCAGCGGGCCATTGCATCGGCGCGGCATCCAGCGCCAGCTTGTCCTGAATATCGTCCAGTAGCGCTTCGGGTTCGAGCGCCTCGCGGTCCATCTTGTTGATGAAGGTAATGATCGGGATGTCGCGAAGGCGGCAAACCTCAACCAGTTTCAATGTCCGGGGCTCGACGCCGCGCGCGGCGTCCAAAACCATGATGGCGCAATCGGCCGCTGTCAGCGTGCGATAGGTGTCTTCGGAAAAATCTTCGTGGCCGGGCGTATCCAGCAGGTTGAACAACAG
>CAXBKM010000095.1:0-7074 GCA_963976265.1 uncultured Maricaulaceae bacterium | reverse complement strand
GCGTCCGGGCCCTCAGTTGAGATGGTAATCTGACTGCCCTGACCTGCAGCCAGCATCAGCAAATCCATGATGGAGCTGGCGTCCACGCTTTCACCGTCCCGGCTAACCTGAACGCGGGCGTCGTGATCATTGACGATGGCGATAAACTTGGCCGCGGCACGGGCGTGAAGCCCGCGTGCATTGCAGATTATGACCTCACGCGAATTCAGGCTCAACGACCAGCACCGTCGATCAATTCAGATGCCACGGCGATATAGCGCCGCCCGGCATCGGCGGCGTTCTGCGCAAGATCAGCGAGGCTTTCGCGCCCTCTGGCTTCGGCCAGCTTGATGATCATTGGCAGATTGACGCCTGCCACCACTTCAACCTTGTCCTTGTCGATCAGCGAAATCGCCAGATTGGACGGCGTTCCGCCAAACATATCGGTCAAAATGATCGTGCCGGAACCGGTGTCGACGTCTTCACTGGCGCTACGGATTTCATCGCGGCGCTGCTCCATATCGTCATCGGGCCCGATGCAAATGCTGGCGCAAGAATCCAGTGGTCCGACCACATGTTCAACGGCGGCGACAAATTCTTCGGCCAGGCGGCCATGTGTAACGACAACAATTCCGATCATGCATTTCTCTCCCGGAGACCGCATCTAAGCGCGAGATTGTCAGGGCGTGAAGCCTTTTTCGCAATTGGTGATGCTCTTAATCCTCGCGAGGCGCCGCCGGAAGAATGACGGTAAAGCGTGCGCCCTCGATTTCACCGGTCGCTCCGGTCCGGTTTTCCGCGTAAACGCGCCCATTATGCGCTGTGATAATTTGCCGAACGATAGCAAGGCCCAAACCCGAATGAGTTCCAAACTGCGCGCCCTTGGGGCGTTCAGTATAAAAGCGTTCGAAAATCGTATCGAGATTATCAGGCGGTATGCCTGGACCCTCATCATCCACCGTAGCAATCAATACTGATCGCCCGTCATGATGACCGCGACGCAGATTGAGCTGGATCTTGGCATTCGCGCGATCGGGCGAAAACGTTACCGCATTGTCGATCAGATTGCGAAAGACCTGTCCGATCGGCGCCGCCCGGGCTTCAATATCGGTCTCGCGCGCCAGCGTCTCAAACTCGATTTGGGGGCCATCTGTGCTGGCGGCATCATAGGATTCAACAATATCATCGAGGAAACCTGCCAGATTGATGCGATCAACCCGCTCGCGGGATAATTCGGCGTCGAGGCGCGAGGCCTTGGATATATCGCTAATCAGCCGATCGAGCCGGTTTACGTCAGACGCGATGACGCTCAGCAGCTTGTCGCGCCGTTCTTCATCCGTCGCCTTTGGCAGGATTTCGGCGGCGGATCGAATTGAGGTCAGTGGATTTTTCAGCTCATGGGCGACATCAGCGGCAAACCGCTCAATCGTATCCATGCGGTCGTAGATCGCCTCGGTCATCGCGGAGAGGGCTGTACCTAATTCTCCAATTTCATCACGCCGCCCGCGAAGAGCTGGCATCTGGACCCGTTTACCACCCGCGCGCCGGGCTTCATGGGCGGCCTCCGCCAACCGGCGAACGGGGCGCGCAATGAAGATGGTCAGCAATAGCGAAGACAGGATCGTCACAGCGACAGCCATGAAGATAAATGGAAACAGCGCACGGCGCTCCGATGCGATCAGGGCGTCCAGATCGAAGGATTCCAGAATGACAACGCCCACAACGGCGCGCACCGGCTGAATAGGGACAGAGACGGTCACAACGCGCGAACCGTCATATTGCCGGCGCAGACCGGCATTGATTTCACCCAGGATCGCATCATCCACATCCTGCTGGATGCTGCGTTGCAGGGCAGCCCGTTCCTCGGCGGTGCGAAACAGTCCGGCAAAGCCGTCCAGCGCCCGGCTCATCGCGCTGCGGGCGCCACCGGCCAATCCCTGACCGTCTTCTCCGGGCGGCGGCAGGTCGGAAACATCAAACCGGTTAGCCAGTAAATGACTGTCAGCGACGGTTTCCCCGGACTTTCCAAATATGCGCACGCGAACGTCTTCCGGGACGTAGAGCTGGCGCAGAATTTCGCGCGCATCCTCATCAATCAGGCGCGGTGCCGGATCGCTGATCGCGGCACTTTCGGCCAGAATATTGGCAATGAGCAGACCTTCGGCGCGCAGGGAATCGAGCTTGGCCTCGACAAGCCCGCGTCGCGTCTCCGATACGGCAAGCATGCCGACAACCAAGACCAGCAAAGCCAGTCCATTTGCGGCCAAAATGGTCTGCGCAAGCCGCGAAAACGCAAATCCGCGAAATCGCGACGGCCTGGCTTCAGGATTCCTTGTAGCGATAACCGACCCCGTAGAGGGTTTCGATGGCGTCAAACTGACGATCGACCTCGCGGAATTTCTTGCGGACGCGCTTGATGTGGCTGTCAATGGTCCGGTCGTCGACATAGACCTGATCATCATAGGCCGCATCCATTAGATTATCGCGGCTTTTCACATAACCGGGGCGCGTGGCCAGCGATTGCAGGATCAGGAATTCTGTCACCGTCAGGCGAACCGGTTCACCGTCCCACGAGCACGAATGCCGGTTCGGATCGAGCAGCAATCGACCGCGCATGATCGGTTTCTTGTCACCGGGCTCTGCGGGACCGGACTCCCCGGGATTGGTTTGCGCCCGGCGCAGAACAGCTTTCACACGTTCGCCCAGCAGGCGTTGCGAGAAGGGTTTGGTGATATAATCATCCGCGCCGAGATTCAGACCCAGCGCCTCGTCAAACTCATCATCCTTCGAGGTCAGAAAAATGACCGGCAAATTTGAGGATTGACGAAGCCGGCGCAGCAATTCCAGCCCGTCCATGCGCGGCATTTTGACGTCGAAAATACCCAGATCCGGCGGATCATCAGCCAGGGCCGACAGAGCCGATGCGCCATCATTATAAGTGCGCACATTATAGCCCTCGCCTTCCAGAAAGATGGAAACCGAAGTGATGATGTTCTCGTCATCGTCAACGAGGGCGATTGTGGTCATGGGCGGCCCTTTTCTAAGCGGATCGATTCAAATTCACGACAAGTGTAACCAAGCAATTCGCGCGCGACAAAGTTTTATGGTTCACGCGGTCTTAAACCTCTGTGATTCATTATGCCCCGATTGGAGTTTCGGAGCGCATTATGGCTGCTGGAAAAGTTCATTTCGAGATATTCGTGAAGAAACACCGCAAGGCTGGCTGGGTGCTCGCCGATGCGCGTGATGATCGCGACGATGCCATTGCGCACGCCAAAACGCTGCTCACGACCCTGCCCAAGGGCTCGGTTCGGGTCTCCAAGGAACGCTTTGACGAAAACGACCGGGTGTTTCGAACTTTTACCGTTTTCGAAGACGGGGCGGAACGATTCGCCATGGAAGAAGAGAAGACCGGGGACGGGTCCTTGCCCTGCTTGACGCCTGATGACCTGTCCAACGCAGCGGCGCGTGACACGATAAGGCGGGTTCTCGACAATTGGCTGGAACGCCAGCAAGTGACGCCGATGGAATTGCTGCACCGGCCTGATCTGGTGGAAATGCTGGAAACCGGTGGGACCGAGATGCAGCATGCGGTCCAGAAAGTCGCTGTTGCCAGTGCCAAAGAGGGCGATTCTTCGGTCCACGCCTATGTCAAACAACTCAACGAGCTGGTCGGCAAGGCACTCACCCGCGTCTACCAGGACGGCCGCGCCGGAAAGTTGCCGAAATTTCCAGCCTCGAAATCCTTCAAGGATGTGGTCAGCGAAATCTATGCGCAGCCCAGCGCATACCGTCTGCGCGCGGCCATGTCGGACCGGCTTGGCGAAGCGCGCAGCTATTCCGACAAAATCAAACTTCTGCTCGATTTTTCAGATGATCTGCCCGATGACGCAAACGCTGCTGAATCGGCTCTCACGGAAATAGATGGATTTTTGTCAGAGGCGTTGGCGTTCGAGTCCGGCCTGTCGGGCCTCGTCGGCAGCACAAATGATCTCGGCGATGAAATTCAGCGGCTTGCCGATATTTTTACCGGAAAGCCGGATTCAGACACTCTCGCATCTGCTCCGGCGATCGCACGGCGGCTGGCAATCAAGCTGGCGGCTGGTGATCTGGAATGGTCCAAATCGGCGATCGCACAGCGCATTCTCAGCCAATTGCGCAAACCACGCCGGATGAAGCCCGATAATGTCGCCGTGGAAGTCCAGCTGGCACGCGCGCTCGCACAGCAACTTATCATGGCGCAAGGGCCGGACCTGCCCGCTCAGGCCCTGCAGGATGCTTTTTCGCAACGCTCGTCCCGCCTGCTGACCCCGGAAACCATTGGCGATTATCTTGAGGATTGCCCGGATGCGGGCGTCGAGATTGATTATCTATTGGCGCTGGAAGAAAACCTCGTCGGCGCGCAGAACAAGCGCAAGCTTGCGGGCTATATTCGCGGCGCATTGGGCGCGCATAAAACCGAGACCTGGTTTGTACGCGGCAAGGGCGCCCCCACAGATCGTTTGGCCGCGCTGGTCGCCTGTCAAACACGTGTCCTGGCAGGCAATTTCCCGCCTGAAGATGAAGGCGAGCTGCTGAATGCTTTTGGCGCGCTGGGCGTCAAGATTCTCGATGATACCCGCCTGCTCGACAGGGTTGAAAATGGCGACCGGCCAGCCCTGGATCGCGCAACGGCGCTGCTCAGGCTGGCGACAACCGGTGTCCTGCCCAAGGGCGATTGTATAACGCAGGCGCAAACGCGTGCCCTGCGATTGCTGCGCTCTGAAATGGGCTTGAAAGAGGCCAAGGCGGATACTGATCGGACAAAGCTGTCGGAGATCGAATATCTGCTAAAAACCCTGGTCCCGGCGAAGGATGTGGCGGCGGCCTAGAGCCCCGCCAGACAGCTGCACTACCGATAAGTTACCGCAAAACTTCGAGAACATGTCTCAGGCTTAAGTCGCACTTGGCGTTTTCGCGCTGTATGTCTTTGGATACCAATTCTGGAAGGCATTCACATGAAAAACCTCCTGCTTGCATGGTTTGCATCCCTGCTGATGTCGACGCCGGGCCTGGCTGTTACACCGGTGACATCGACCCCCTTGAGCCGAACCGAGATTGGCCATTTTGTGATTGAGGTGGTGATCAATGAGCAGGGCCCATTTACCGTAGCCGTCGATACCGCCGCGCAAAGGACGGCATTGAACCAGATACTGGTCGATGCGTTGTCGCTTGAACCCATTGAGGGCATGAGCGCCCGGGCACAAGGCGCAAGCGGCACAGCATCGATTGAGTTTTATGAACTGGATTCGCTCGATGTGAGCGGCGTGGTTTATTCTGAATTTGTAGCGATGGGCCCGGTTGCCGGGCATTCTCCGGATTTTGGTGACACCGTTATCCACGGCGTTCTCGGCTTTGATTTCCTGCAACAGTTCAACATTGAATTTTCCCAAAGCGAAGGGGTTTTTCGTCTCTACCCGCATGGCCATGATTTTTCTGAAATCACTGCCGAGTGGAGCCATGCGGACATCCGCCCCGGCATTGCCGGTTTCATGATGACAGACGTGACGATAAATGGCGTCTCCATTCCCGCAGTCCTTGATACCGGTGCCTCGCGCAGCTTGATAAACTGGAATGCGGCTCAGGCGGCTGGCTATGTCGCAGACGATGAGCGCGTCACGCCTGACATTCGCCCGATCCGTGGCTTTACCGGCGCAGAAACAGAATCCCGGCGTGTGACGGATGCACAAGTGGTTTGGGGTGATGCGCGACTGGGCGAACAGACAATTTCAATCTCTGACCTGTCGGTTTTCAATGCTTTGCGCATGGCAGACGGGCCGGCGATGATTGCCGGAAACCCGCTTTTCGGAGATCGCGACTTTATCGTGGATTATTCGGCCAACCGATTATTGATTGCGCCCGAAACGCCCTAATGCGCCTCGCCCCAATGCTGGCCCGCGGCGGCTTCAACCTCCAGCGGCACTGAAATCTGCAAGGCCGGCAGGGCCGCTTGGCTCATGACGGTCTTGGCGAGCGCAATCAAATCGTCAGCCTGATTCTCCTTGACCTCAAAAACCAGTTCATCATGCACCTGCAACAGCATGCGCGCTTCCAGGTTTGCAGCCGCCATCTCGCCAGGCAGGCGGATCATGGCGCGGCGGATCACATCGGCGGCTGAACCCTGAATCGGCGCATTGATCGCCTGGCGTTCAACGAATTGCCGCATATTGGGGTTTTTGTCCTTGATCCCCGGCATGTGCATGCGGCGACCGAAAATCGTCTCGACATAGCCCTTCGCGTGAACTTCCTCGCGCTTGGCGTCCATATAATCCTTCACGCCGGGGAATTTTTCGAAATATTTTTCGATGAAGTCCTTGGCCTCGCCGCGCTCAATGCCGAGATTATTCGCCAGCCCGAAGGCGGATATCCCGTAGATGATACCAAAATTGATCGCCTTGGCCTGACGACGCACCATCGGGTCCATGCCCTCAATCGGCACGCCGAACATTTCAGACGCCGTCATGGCGTGAATATCATCACCGCGTTTGAACGCGTCTTTCAACGCCGTGACATCGGCGATATGGGCGAGCAGACGCAATTCGATCTGCGAGTAATCGGCTGACACCAGAACATTGCCCGGCTCGGCGATGAAGGCCTCGCGGATTTTGCGGCCTTCCTCGGTGCGGATCGGAATATTCATCAGATTGGGTTCGGTCGAGGCCAGTCGTCCGGTTGATGTCGCGGCCAGCGCAAACGATGTATGCACGCGGCCCGTCGCGGGATTGATCGCGGCCTTCAGGGCATCGGAATAGGTCGATTTCAGTTTCGCAAATGTGCGGTAGCCGATGATCGCCTGGGGCAGGCCATGGCCTTCAGCAGCCAGGCTTTCCAATGTCTGTGCATCGGTTGACCAGGCGCCGCTCTTGGTTTTCTTGCCACCGGGCAAGCCCATATCCTCAAACAGGATTTCGCCCAACTGTTTCGGGCTGGCGAGGTTAAACGGCTTGCCGGCAATTGTGTGTGCCTCGTCTTCATGCTCGGCCATTTTCTGGGCAAAATCCGACGACAGTCGCGCCAGCTGGGCCGGGTCCAACTTGATGCCGGCGCGCTCCATGT
>CAXBKM010000094.1:0-7092 GCA_963976265.1 uncultured Maricaulaceae bacterium | reverse complement strand
CACCACCGATTTGGCGCCAATGATGGCCCCATGGCCGATTGTCACGCCGGGCAAAATGACCGCATCCCAGCCGATCCAGACATCATGGCCAATCGTGATGCCGCCCTTATTGGGCCAGGGGCCGGGGTCGGGCGCGCCAAATCCGTCCCCGAAGATGGAAAACGGATAGGTCGACAAGCGGTCAGCAAAATGATTGCCACCGTTCAGGACAAAGGTCGCACCATGAGCGATCGCGCAAAATTTTCCAATTTCCAGACGGTCATCAATGAAGTCAAAGGCGTATTTGACGTTCGATTTGAAATCCGTCGGATCATCAAAGGAATGGACATAGCTGTAATCGCCCGCGCTCATTTTCGGGTCGTTTTCCAGCAGAGGTTTGAGGAAAACAATGGACGGGGCGTGATCAAGCGGGTGAAGCGTTTTCGGGTCAATCATTGGAATTGCTCCTACGCCGCGCCGGGTCCCTGCGGGCCACCGGGATTGGCGTTGCGCCGTGCCAGGAAGGCAAGCTTTTCAAACAGCATCACGTCCTGCTCATTCTTCAACAGGGCGCCGTGTAGCGGCGGGATGAGTTTGCGCGGGTCGCGTTCGGCCAGCAGCGCCGGGTCGATATCCTCGATCAACAGGAGTTTGAGCCAGTCGAGGAGTTCTGAAGTCGACGGCTTCTTTTTCAGGCCTGGCACATCGCGGATTTCATAAAACAGCTTGAGCGCTTCGCCGAGCATCCGGCTTTTCAGCTTGGGGAAATGCACTTCGACGATTTCACGCATCGTCGCCTCATCGGGGAAGGCGATATAGTGGAAGAAGCAGCGGCGCAGGAAAGCGTCAGGCAATTCCTTTTCATTGTTCGAGGTGATGATCACGATGGGGCGGCGCACCGCCTTGATCGTCTCGCCGGTCTCGTAGACATGAAACTCCATCCGGTCGAGTTCCAGCAGGAGATCGTTGGGAAATTCGATATCGGCCTTGTCGATTTCATCGATCAAGAGGATGGGGCGCTCGGGCGCCGTAAACGCCTCCCACAGCTTGCCCTTGCGGATATAATTGGTGATGTCGTGGACCCGTTCTTCGCCCAGCTGGCTGTCACGCAAGCGCGCCACCGCGTCATACTCATAAAGGCCCTGCTGGGCCTTGGTGGTGGATTTGACATGCCATTCGATCAGCGGCGCGTCTATGGCGCGCGCAACTTGATGGGCCAGCTCTGTCTTGCCGGTGCCCGGCTCGCCCTTGATCAAAAGCGGGCGTTCCAGAGCAATGGCCGCATTGACTGCGGCGCGCAGCTCGCCGTCAGCGACATAGCTGTCTGTACCTTCAAACTTCATGGATATTTTGCCCCTGATTGATCGATCGCCAGAATAGGGCGGTCAGGCAAGGCGTAAAGGCCTGAACGTGCGGTCAGGCAGCTTTGGATTGCGCGACCCGGTCCTGGAGGGCATCGACGACTTTGGACATGGCGGTTTTCCAGTCGCCATAGCCGTCGCCGTGAAACAGGCGCGCGCGCGGATACCAGGGGAAGCCATCGGTTCCAAAGGCGGTCCAGCTGGCATTGTGCGGTGCGGTCACCCAGGCTTCGCCGCCAACGGCGCAGGTCAGATTTATCGTTGCGTTTTTCGGGCCGATGATGAAATCGAGCGCTTTGCCCAGGGCCGCGACGCGGTCGAGTTCCAGTTTCAGGTCAATGCCTTCTGGCTGGTGAACGTCGACACCAAATTCATCCCTGGCGCGCGCCAATTCCTCGGTGACATCGCCATACTGCATGTTGACGAAAGTTACGCCCGGTGTTTGCAGGATAGGCTTCCACTGGCCGAAATCAGCAAAATTCTTTTTGCGTTTGGCATCCATTTTCAGGGATTTCCACAACAGACCGACCTTTATGCCGGGCCCGCGCTTTGCGAGATAATCCTGCCAGTGGGCGAGCTCGGCCTCATCGGCGGTCAGGAATACGGGGTCGGCCGGGAAGTCCGAAATCTTGCGCCGCAGTGACCGGCAGGCATTGGCCATGGGCGCCCAGTAATCAACCGGGCCATTATCGGTCAGCAGGGCCTTGACGGTACGAAAATCGCGCCCTTCGGTTCTTGCCGAAGCATGGGCTCCGACGATGGCGTCGGGGTAGGAGCGCTGCACCAGATCCACGAGGCGCTGCTCACATGCAATGAGCAGCTTCCCGTCCGGGCCCAATGCCTGGATCAGGTCACGTGCGGTATTGAGGAACATAACCTCGTCACCAATGCCCTGCTCGCCAACGAGCAACAGGCGCTTGCCGCGCAATTCACCGATATCCGCGCCGTCCCACATCTGGCCTTTCAGCAAAAACGTGGTGGCTTCAGGATAACCCGGGTCGAGGCGCGCCGAATATGTGTCCCAGCCATTCTCCAATTGACCGGCGGCGAGATAGGCCAGAGACCGGCCATGCGTCATGACAATGCGGTCGTCCCGATTGGCGGCGTGCTTGAGCGCCTTGTCGAAACTCGCGAGAGCCTGCTCAACATCGCCCAAAAGTTCGTGCGCATAGGCAATGTTGTTGAGCGCTCGCCCAAAGTCAGGGTCCAGCCGCAAGGCTTCCTGATAGAAGACCAGCGCCTGTTGAGGATCGCCGGATTCGATCAGGATCGTGCCCATCGCATTCCACAGATCGGCGTGTTCGGGCATGCCATAAATGCCGGCACGCACGACTTCGATGGCATCATCAAAGCGGCCCTGATCGCGCAGGACACCGCCCAGATTTACCGCGCCATTGGGTTGTCCGGGAAGCATTTCGCAAAAAACGCGCAGGAATTTTTCTGCCGCTTCGAGCATGCCGAGCTTCCATGCGACCATGGCGAGTGACTGGTAGATGTCGGGTGATTTGGGGTCGAGTTTATAGCTGCGATCATAAAACCGCAGAGCAAGCGATAAACGCCCGAGTTTTTCCGCGCCGACACCGACGACGTGATTGGCCAGCGGGCTGTCGGGATTTATGTCAAGTGCGCGCAGCGCCAGCTTCGTGCCCTGTGCCGGGTCATCGCTGTGTGACAATTGCAGGGAACGCGTCAGCAGGGCGGCTTGTTTGCGCAGTTTTTTTGCATCCTTGCCTGTCGCGCGATCAATGGCGGACGCGATGTCGGGGCCCGTTCGCCCAAGCGCAGCATCGGCCAAATCGTATTTCGCAGCTTCAACCGGTTGAGCCAGCAAGTCTTCGAGATCGGGTGCGGACATGAAAAATCCTGACGCGGAAAAGAACGATAATCCGGCCCATCGCGGACTGCTTCGCTTAACACCGAACTAACGCGCGCGATGGCGCAACGCTTTCTTCACCATCCTGTTTTTAGAGTAAGGGTCAGACGGCTCTGAAAACGGGCCGTAACGTCTGAGGGGAAGATACCAGATCCATGCCGCTGAAGCTGTCCTTGAAGCCATCGGAGAAGTTCGTCCTGAACGGTGCCGTCCTGCAAAACGGCGATCGCCGGGCGACGCTTGTGCTTCAAAACAAGGCGTCTGTCCTTCGCGAGAAGGACATCATGCATGAGGACGAAGTCACGACGCCGGCGCGGCGGATCTATTTCCCCATAATGATGATGTACCTGTCGGAGAAACAGGACACAAAGGTTTACGACGAATTCGTGGTTCGGATGACCGAGTTCATGAATGCTGTCGGGAGCCCGGAAGCGATGCAGGAATGTGTTGCCGTTTCCAGGGATGTGATGGCGGGTGAGTTTTACAAGGCGCTCATCCGATGCCGGAAGTTGATTAATTTCGAAGATGAGAGGCTGAACAGTGTCGGTTCAAGCATATCAGACAGCAGCGACTCGTAGCGAAAACCCGCGGACGACGGAATACCGTCTGTTCGCTCAGGTTACGCGTGCGCTCATAAATGTTTCGGACAAGCGCGATGATGTTCGCGCTCTCGCGGATGCGCTCGACTGGAATCGGCGGATGTGGAGCGCGTTTGCGCTCGACTGTTCCGACGACACCAACCAATTGCCCGAAAGCCTGCGCGCATCGATCATTTCGCTATCCCTGTTTGTGTCCAAGCATTCCTCTGCGGTGATACGCAGCGGGGCTGACATGGATACGCTAATCGATATCAACCGGATGATCATGCAGGGGCTCGAAGCCCAGGCGCAGATTGCGCCGGAACCCGTCGCGGCCAGCGGCTAGGCCAATTCTTCCATAACTGCGCAATTTGCCCGGCAGTTTCTGACTGTCGGGTTTTTTGCGTTCCGGTGATCAAAAAATATCATTTAAAATCAGCACCATGAATGCCAATTCCCGGCGCGGGTTTTGGCGTGAGCCTTGCTCATCTCGGGGCAGGACAAAACGTCCCCGGGCCGTGCATAAAAAGCGCGGTCTTCCCTGCTTCCAGAATGGAGGAACCCCAAAATGACGAATTCCGTCAACACGAACCCAGGCGCAATGATTGCGCTGCAGAACCTGAACCGGACCAATATGGAGCTTGAAACGGTCCAGAACCGCATCAACACCGGCCTCGAAGTGGCCGGCGCGAAGGATAATGGCGGTATATACGCCATTGCCCAACGCATGCGGTCGAATGTGAGCGGCTATGGTGCCGTCTCAGATTCGCTGAACCGTGCCATCTCGTCGGTCGATGTCGCGCTCGCCGCTGGCGAAGCGATTTCCGACCTGATTATCGAGATGAAAGAGAAGGCTCTGGCGGCGGCGGACACGTCTTTGGACACGGCCTCCCGCACAGCGTTGAATGAGGATTTCAAGGCGCTTCGCGATCAGATCAAGGTGATCGTGGCCAATGCCGAATTCAACGGGACGAATCTTCTCAACAATTCAATCGCGTCGGTCACGGCGCTGGCGAATGCAGATGGCTCCAACACCATCGCTGTCACAGACGAAAACTTCGTGCTGGGCTCGACCGGCTCACAAATCACGATTGCGTCCAATGCGTCGTATGCAACTGCGACACAGGCCGACAATATCGCGAGCCAGCTGGGCACTACGCTCGATAACGTCAACGCATCCCTGGCTCGGCTCGGGACAAAATCGAAGGCCCTCGGGATCCATTCGGCTTTTGTCACCAAGCTCTCGGATGCATTAACGGCAGGCATCGGCAATCTTGTGGACGCCGATATGGCCAAGGAAAGTGCCAAACTCCAGGCGCTGCAAGTCAAGCAGCAATTGGGGATACAGGCGCTCTCTATCGCCAATCAGTCTCCGCAGTCGGTGTTGTCCTTCTTCCGGTAAGGACCAAACGGGGCCGCCTTCCACCCGGGGCGGCCCCGCTTCTTTTTCTTCTCTTTCGAAGGGTGGGTACATTTTGGCGTTTGATCTCGCCCGGAATTTTTAGCCGCCCGGCAAATTCTGCCGGGCGTTTTTGCGTTTATAGCGGCAATATTTGCCGGGTCGGTCGGGGCGGCAAATTCTGCCGAGCCGAAATCGCCTAGCCCGGCACATGAATCGAAAAACCTGTCTGGATAGGGCCCAACTGGCCCCGACCTTGCTGTTTCCTCGGGTGGGCCAGAAGGCTCTGCTGGCAAAATGCCGGTGAAACGACCAGAAAGGGAGTCAGCCAAAATGGCGACGATTAATACAAATGCGGGCGCAATGGTCGCTCTGCAAAACCTCAATAAAACCAATCAGGACCTCGAACAGGTTCAGGCCCGGATCAATACCGGCCTGGCTGTTTCGTCTGCCAAGGACAATGGCGGCATCTATGCCATCGCTCAGTCCATGCGTGCAGATGTTGCGGGTTACTCAGCTGTTGGCAATTCCATCGACCTGGCTGTGTCCAGTGTTGATGTGGCGTTGGCTGCAGGTGAAGCAATTTCCGACCTGTTGATCGAGATGAAGGAAAAGGCGCTTTCCGCGGCTGATACGTCTCTGGATACGGCTTCACGGACTGCTTTGAACGAAGACTTCAAAGCCTTGCGCGACCAGATCGGCAAAATTGCATCGAATGCCGAGTTCAACGGTACGAACATGATCGAAAACGGCGGTGACAGTGTTTCTGCTCTCGCCAATGCTGACGGTTCGAGCACGATTGCTGTTGCGGCAGAAGATTTCTCGCTGACCGGCTCAAAAGTCACGATCTCTGCAACATCGTCCTTCGCGACGGCTGGTGCGGCGGACACGATTGCCAGCCAGATCGGTACATCCCTGGATAATATCAGTGCCTCTCTGGCGCGTCTGGGTACCGGTTCAAAATCGCTGGAAATCCACAAAACTTTCGTTGGCAAGCTGTCCGACGCCCTGACCAAGGGTATCGGTAATCTGGTTGATGCTGATCTCGCACAAGAAAGTGCGCGACTGCAGGCTCTCCAGGTCAAGCAGCAGCTGGGTATTCAGGCGCTTTCGATCGCCAACTCGGCTCCGTCAACGATCCTCGGATACTTCCGTTAATCGCGGAAGCTGAATGAATTCGGTGGTGGCCAGTCCACCACCGGAATTGGCTGGCAAAACGCCGGCGACATAACCAGAACGGGAAAGGGCCAAATTCATGGCTACAATTAACACCAATGCAGGTGCGATGATCGCCCTGCAAAACCTGACCAAGACCAATATGGAATTGGAACAGACTCAAGCGCGGATCAACACCGGACTTGCGGTGTCTTCTGCCAAAGACAATGGCGGCATCTATGCCATCGCTCAGTCGATGCGTGCGGATGTGGCTGGCTACTCAGCTGTTGGCAACTCAATTGACCTGGCCGTGTCCAGTGTCGATGTGGCGCTGGCTGCTGGTGAAGCGATCTCCGATCTGCTCATCGAGATGAAGGAAAAGGCCCTTGCGGGTGCAGATTCTTCCCTCGATACGGCGTCACGAACTGCTTTGAACGAAGATTTCAAGGCGCTGCGCGATCAGATCGATACAATCATAACGAATGCCGATTTCAACGGCACAAATCTGATCAATGGTTCAACCGCAGGCATTTCGGCCCTGGCCAATGCTGATGGTTCGAGCACGATCACAATTGCCGATGAAGATCTCTCCTTGTCCGGTTCTATCGTGACGATTGCCTCCAATGCCTCGTTCTCGACGGCAACGCAGGCCAGCACGATTGCGGGCCAGATCGGCACGTCACTGGATAATCTGAGTGCGTCCCTGGCGCGCTTCGGTACTGGCGCGAAATCGCTGGAAATCCACAA
>CAXBKM010000093.1:0-7124 GCA_963976265.1 uncultured Maricaulaceae bacterium | reverse complement strand
CCAGGCCAAAGGCAAAAGCAATACCCAACTGACCGACCTCACCGCCCGCCAGAACGGCTGCGCCGCAACCAAACAATACCAGAGTGAATGTGCCGATGAATTCGGCAATCGCTTTTTTCATGATGTCCCTCCCCGTGGTTATCCCAGGCGAGCAGTCTTGCTCAGACTCGCCTTGAAAGTGAAGGGTTCGCAAAAGGGTCGCCTTGTCGGGAGAGCCTCGCTATCGTTAATCCAAGCGGGGATGGGCCATGAACGAGACGTCGCACAATGCTGAGCCAGACGGTACCTGCGCCAATTGCGGCACGCCGCTGAGTGCGCAATTCTGTCCCGAATGCGGCCAGTCGCGTGACGCGCTCCAGCGGCCTTTTATTGGCCTTGCCATGGATACGCTCGATGGATTGTTCGACTGGGATGGCCGGTTTTTGACCACCCTGCGCCAACTCTACACACGCCCGGGCCGGGTCGCTCGCGATTACGCGGATGGATGCCGGGCGAGATTTACGCCGCCCGTACGACTCTATGTTCTGGTCAGCCTCGTATTCTTTTCCGTTATGGCGCTGTCGGGTGTTCGATTGATCGGACTGGATGTCGGACAGGGTTCTGACAATTCGGCCTATGTGAATGCGGCGCCCTTTCAAACCGGCGCCCCACCAGAGCCGGTAGAATTCACCGCTGAACAACAGGCTCAATATGAGGAAGCGATGCGTGACGGCGGGCTGGACACGCTCATGCCGCGAATGTTGGGGCGCGCCCTCTCCGAACCAGCAGATGTCGAGGCCTCAGTGAATGCCGCTGCCAGCCAGGTGCTGATCTTGATGGTGGCGATACTGGCCTTGCTGAACATGGCGCTCCATCCCCGCCAGCCCATCATCAATCACGTCATCTATGCGCTTTATGGTCACGCCGCTCTGCTGCCCTTTTTGGCCCTGTCGGTGATCGTGACCGCCTATGCGCCCCTCCCTACACTCGGGTCCATTGCATGGCTCGTCATCGTATTGCTCGCAGCTTTTTGGGGCGTTTGGGCCTTTGATCGTGGATTCTACAAATCAAGCTGGTGGGGCGCGGCCTTGCGGACGGCTATCATCGCGCCCGTCTATTCCATTTTGGCGCTTTTGGCGGCGCTCGGCATGATTATACTGGTATCAGCATGATATTTATACATTTTTCTAAATTAACTGTACTGTTTCAGACATGATCCTGAACGACTCTGCTCACGCATCACCGAATTGTGCCAATTGCGGCGCGGAAGTAAGCGAACAATTCTGTCCGCGTTGCGGTCAGTCCCGCGACGACATCAAACGCCCCTTTTGGTCGCTGGCCACAGATACGCTTGATGGCCTGTTGTCATGGGACGGGCGGCTACTGACCACGCTGCGCCAACTCTATACGCGACCTGGCCACGTGGCGCGCGACTATGCCGACGGGAAACGGTCGAGCTTCACCGCGCCCGTGCGACTCTATGTGATTGTCAGCCTGGTTTTCTTTGCAGCCATGACGATTTCCGGTGTGCGAATTTTTGCGGTCGACACGGTCTCAACCGAAACCGGTCCGGGCGTCTCCATTACCATGTTTCAACCGCCGCGAACGAACGAACCACCGGTATTTACCGCCGAGGAACGCGCGGAAATGACGGCCTCCGCGTCAGAACTAGGCGTTGATCCCTTCTGGATTAATATGGGGCTCTACGCCGCAGATCATCCCTCAGAAGTCGAAAGCAAGGCCGCTGCCGCCGCCAATCAGGCAATGATTCTGATGGTCTTTGTTTTTATCCTTGTGAACATGGCTTTGCACCCCCACGCCCGGATTATCGAACACACCATCCACGCGCTCTATTATCATGCTGCCTTCCTTCCGATTGCCGGCGCCGTATTGATTGTCGGGGTCTATATGAACATGTCCTTGTCGGCCGCCCTTGCGGTGTTGGCCGCAGGCTTAATCTGTTCAATGGCTGCGTATTATCTGTTCGACCGTGGGTTTTACGGGTCCAGCTGGTGGGGTGCCATTTTGCGTGCAGTCACTATGAGCACGGTTTATGGTTTCGCCACGGTTTGCCTTTCGCTCGGCCTGATCGTGCTGGCCACTCTCTAGAGCGCACCGCGCTGAACACTTTAATTCAACACATTTGATGCCTATATTGGGATTGCTGGCTTGCCAGCTATGACGATAAACGCGCGTGTAATAACCGGACTGGACCCGGGTGCGATTCCCGGCGGCTCCACCAATATCCCTCTCGGCGTGAGGCTAAATGCGAGAGTCCATGGGGCCGAATTAGGATCGACAGACGGCTAAAGACGTAAGCTTTCGTTCGCGTGGGTGCCGTTAAACGCCCGTTTTAGTAGTTGCAAATGACAACTATGCTGAAGAGGTCGCTCTCGCTGCGTAATGCGGCGCGATGACTTCGCTCTAAGTCCTCGGCTCTAGCAAGTCGCAGGCGGGGTTCGGGGGGCACCTGGCAACAGAAGCTCCCCACTTTTCTCTCAAGCGCGTCGGGACACCTGCAATGGCAATCCGCCCTCTGGCCGTAATGTCACGGTCATCACCGGATTGACGATGTGACCGTCGACTGGTGCAAAGTTCAGCTCTCGCAGCAGCGTCGCCAGAATGATCGTCGCTTCGGTCAGGGCAAAGCCGGACCCGATACAGGCACGCGGCCCGCCGCCAAAAGGCCGATAGAGCCAGGGATTGTCCAGACGCTTGCCCGGTGCAAACCGGTCCGGGTCGAACGCATCGGGATTATCCCAAAACCGGGGATGCCGGTGCAGCGCGTAAAATGCGATAATCGCGACATCGCCCTTTTTCGCCGAACGTTCCGCGATTTGTGAATCGCGTGTGGCGCGCCGCCCTATGATGGGGGCGGGCGGATAAAGCCGCATCGTCTCATCAAGGATTTGTCGGATGAAGACCAATTTGGAGACATCGCCTGCTTCGGGCAGGCGCTCGCCCAGAACGCTGCGGGCTTCTTCCGAGGCGCGGGTCTGAATGCCCGGCTGACAGGCCAGCAGATACAGCGCCCAGGTCAGGGCAATCGCCGTCGTCTCATGACCCGCCGCGACCAGGCTGATCAGATTGTCACGAATATCGGCATCATGAAAACCGGCACCGGTCTCGGGGTCGCGGGCATCAAGGAGCAGCTGAAGCAGATCTTCGCGGGCCTCGCCGGAATGGCGGCGCGCCGCGATTTCCTTCATCAGGGCAGAACGCAAAACATGGCGCGCGCGTTGCCCCGACAAGCCCATCAAGCGCGGGGTCTTCTCCGGGAGCGGTAGCAGATCGCTGAAACGCGTTCGCCCGACGCCTTCAAACACATCCTCAACAGCTTTGCGCATTGTACCGCGGTCAAACGCCGTCGCCTGCGTAAACAGCGCATGCTCAATCACGCTGAGCGCCGCATCATTCAGCGGCGGCGTAATATCGATAACCGGCCCGGCAGCCAGCATGGCCTCGCCTGCCTGCTGGGCCGCCAGCGACACCGTCGGTACCAGCTTCATCATCCGCGCTTTGACAAAGCCGGGCTGTAGCGCCTTGCGCTGGCGTTTCCATGCCGCGTCATGGGCAGTCAGGATGGAATCACCGAGGACCGGGCGCAGCATCCGCAAGATCAGCGGCGATTTGCGCCATGCATCCGCGTCGTCCAGCAGAACCGATTGCATCTCGTCCGGGCCTGACAGGGTATGGACGGTGCGTCCGAAAAACGGGGCTGATATGCGGGTGAATTCGAATGATTCGACGGGCAGGATTTCGACCGGGTTTCGGCGCAGGACCTGGGCCGTCTCCAGCAATGACAAGGGTCGCGTCTGGCGCGGCGGCATGGGCGGAATAAACGCGGCATCACTCATGAAAATCGTATACTCCGGTTTCGCCTCAAACGCAGGTGACTGCCAAAACTTGCGCCTGTGTGGCGGAATGCGTTGACCGGACCGCCCAAGCGATTAGGTTTTGATTTAACCAACTTCGGGGGGAGTTAATATCGTGGCCAAAGATTTAATGCGCTACGACATCATGGCGCAGGAAGCACTACGCGGAGTCATTCGCGAAGCTCTGGGCCGTGCTGCGGCTCCCGGCGGACTGCCCGGCTCCCACCATTTCTACATCAGTTTCAAAACCCACGCGCCCGGCGCCGATATCGATCAAACGCTCGCGGACAAATATCCCGACGAGATGACCATTGTGCTGGAACACCAGTATTGGGATTTGAAGGCTGAAGACGACTATTTCGAAGTCACGCTGAAATTCAACGGCGTGCCGAAATATCTCAAAGTCCCCTACGCTGCGGTCAATCGTTTTCATGACCCGTCAGTGGGTTTCCATCTTCAATTTGAACTCAATGGCGATGATGGAGAGATGGCCCGCATCCACCCGGCAGAGCCGGCGCAGGCCAATACACCTGAAGCGAATCAGGCATCTGCGTCCGACGACGGCGACAACAGTGCCGAAGTGGTCAGTCTCGACAGCTTCCGCAAGAAATGAATTTTCCCAAACCGCCTTGGGATGAGGCCACCATTCGGCGGTATTTCACCCATCGCGAACTCGCGCCCGGCTACGCCAAACTCCTTGGGTTTGAATTTATCGATCTCGACGTCGAAGCGATGACATTTGAATGCCAGTTCAATCCCGACCCGGATTTATGCAGCCCGGCGGGCGCAATCCAGGGCGGTTTCATAACCGCCATGCTCGACGACACGATGTCACTCGCCGCGATCTCGACGCTGGGCTTTGATGGCGTTGTTCCAACGTTGGAGATGAAGACGAGCTTTCTGGCTCCGGTCTTCGCAGGGTATGTTCGCGCGAAGGGCCAAGTCCTGAAAAAAGGCCGAAAAACCTTCTTCACCGAAGGCCGGCTTTGGGATCGAGACGGACAGCTCCTGGCGCATGCCACCGCGACCTGCATTCATCGCCCGCATGACAAGGTTAAAGCGGCGCGAGCGCGTCAGGCGCGCGGCGAAAGCCATCTGTCCAGCGAATAGCGACCGCCGCCCACGGCGGCATATTGCAATCCGATGAAAACCAGGACGATGGCCGGCCACCAGCCACGAAAATCCTGCGCCCAGTGAACCATCACGACGCCGACGATGAAATTGATGGCCAGGATCAGTCCGGCCCAGCGAGTCAGCAGGCCCAGCACCAGCAAGACGCCACAGATCAATTGTGCATAGACAGAAAGCGGTGCCATCAATTCGGGCATCGCAAACCCGTTGGCCGCCATGAATTGCACGAACTCATTCATGCGCTCGGCGCTCAACACATTATCCATGACGCCATAGATCAGAAATGCGCCCGTCAGAACACGAAGACCGAGCAGGCCCAGATCCGAAAACCGGTTAAGACCCGGCAAAAATATCAATGTCCTGACCGTCATGCGCATCTCCCCGGATGCGCTGAATTATGCGGCCTCGGTTTCAATCGAGGCAAGTGGACGCGCCTTCACGCTTACGCGAGCACGTTGGCCAACGATTTTTTGAACAGTCAGTTTTTCAACCTGACTGTCATCGTGAAAGACCACTCCGGACAACGCATCAAGCACCGCCTTGGCGACATTGTCGGCATCACCCATGGCGCGCGTATCGGTGCGCTCGATCGTGATCGCGACCTCATATGGGCCCCAACCGGGACGCGAACGTTTGAACTCGGTGCGGAAAAATTCTCCGATCAAAACCTTGAAGCGCCGGGTCCGCGTGGTCAGCGCATCGACGCGCAGATGTAAACTATCGCCTGCCATGATCGTGTCGTCTCGTATCCCTGGTTACGGCCTACGCGGGCTTCGTGCCTTGATCCCTGTCCCGGCGATGATACACGTCGCGGGAAGAAGAATCGAACGTGTATACTCTCACCTGTGAGTGACGCGCCTGCAAGGAGGCTCCCCTGATGAGCGAGAAACGCACCGAAACCGCAGATGGACAATCTGGAACCGCGCCTCGCCGACGCGATTGAACAGGCCGCGCTGGAAGTTGCCGAAGGCAAGCTGGATGATAACTTCCCGCTGTCGGTCTGGCAGACGGGTTCAGGTACGCAGTCGAACATGAATGCCAATGAGGTCATCGCCAATCGCGCCATCCAGATTCTGGGCGGGGAGATCGGTTCCAAGGATCCGGTTCATCCCAATGATCATGTGAACCGCTCACAAAGTTCAAACGATACCTTTCCGACGGCGATGCATATCGCGGCGGCCGAGGAAATGACCCACCGTTTGCTGCCCGCGCTGACCACGCTGCGCAATGCCCTCAATGACAAGGCGGAGGCGTATAAGGACATCATCAAGATTGGCCGCACGCATTTGCAGGACGCAACGCCGCTGACCCTGGGGCAGGAATTTTCCGGCTATGTCATGCAGATCGATCTGGGCATTCGCCGCGTGAAGGAAGGTCTGCACTATCTCTATTTCCTGGCGCAGGGCGGCACCGCCGTTGGTACCGGTATCAATGCCAAGCCGGGCTTTGCGGAAAGCTTTGCCGAGGATGTCGCTAACTTCACCCAATTGCCGTTCAAAACCGCACCGAACAAGTTTGAAGCGCTGGCCGCGCACGACGCCTATGTCTCGGCGCATGGCGCGCTCAACACGCTGGCCGCTTCGCTGAACAAGATTGCCAATGATATTCGCCTGCTGGGCTCCGGCCCACGCTGCGGCTTTGGTGAAATCAGCCTGCCGGAAAACGAGCCGGGCTCCTCCATCATGCCGGGCAAGGTCAACCCAACCCAGTGCGAGGCCATGACCATGGTCTGTGCCCAGGTCATGGGCAATCATGTCGCGATCACGGTCGGCGGCGCGCAGGGGCATTTCGAGCTCAACGTGTTCAAGCCGATGATGGCGTACAACATGATTCAGTCGATCCGGCTGCTCGCCGATGCCTCGGTCAGCTTCACCGAGAAATGCGTCACCGGCATTACCGCGAACGAGGACCGTATCACCGATCTGATGGAACGCTCACTCATGCTGGTCACGGCGCTCGCGCCGACCGTGGGCTATGACAATGCGACAAAGATTGCCAAAACGGCCCACAAAAACGGGACGACGCTAAAAGAAGAAGCGGTCAAGGGCGGTTTTGTCTCAGCCGAAGAATTTGATCGGGTTGTCATCCCGGCGGAGATGGTGAAACCGAAATAGGTTTCCTGATGCGTTTGGTTGCCGA
>CAXBKM010000092.1:0-7171 GCA_963976265.1 uncultured Maricaulaceae bacterium | reverse complement strand
AGATTGACGAGCGCCACGCGCAAGGCTTCGTCGGCGAGACCTTTCCAGGCTTCCGGTTTGATCCAGGCCGTAAAAGCGTCCCGCCCGCCAGCGCCAGCCGTACCGCTTTCGCGTCGTCCGTCCTTCTCGACGGTCACCGAAACATTGACCCGGACCAGAGGCCGGTCGTCGGTTTTCAAATCGCCATCCGGGCGCAAAATCCCAATGACGCGCCGCGAACCTGCTATGGACGCTGACACCTGCACGACGCGCGGATCGCTGGCTCGGACATAGGCGTCGATTTCCGCCAAAAGCGATGACTTTGTCTCGAAGCTGGGTGACGCGACAGGATCAATCGATTCATAAAGCTTGCGATTGGTATTGGCTGGTGCGTCCGAAAAATTTCCGGCAATACCCTGCTTGGCAGCGGCGGCAGTCTCGCCCGCTCGAACCAGAGCGGCCGCGCCCGGATCGCTGGAATGGGCGTAGGCGGAGGCCTCACCAGAAACACATCGCAAACCAAAGCCGCGAATGGCATCAAAACTGGCCGATTTCAAACGCCCATCGTCAAAAACAAGGGATTCTGAAACCCCATGTTCAAGATATAGCTCGCCATCATCGCCGCCATTCAATGGGTCAGAGATCAGCTTGCGTGCGTCGTCGCGATCAAATTCAAAGGGCTCAAATGGGTTGGTTGTCATCGGGCTCGCCTGTGATGGTGTTTCCTTCACATAGCGTGCCCGATGCGTGTGTGCGACCCATCGTCTTCAGTTAAGAGATTGGCTCAAGACCCATTATTGACCGAAAACCGTTCCAGTTCGCGCCGCGGCGGCAACCATTCAGGCGCCAATTGTGAGGCTTGCCTGTAATCGGCCATCGCTGAGGGCAGATCTCCAATATTCTCGAAAGCCACTGCGCGATTGAAATGCGCTTGCTGGGGGCGATGAAATCCACGCTCCAGCGCTTCGGTTGCAGCCGCGATGGCTTCCCGGTTCCGACCGAGGCGAATATAGGCAGCCGAATAATTCAGAAAGACTTCGGGCTCGTCGAAGCGCAGTCGCGTTGCGGCTTCCAGATCGGCAAGCGCCTGTTCGGGACGCCCCATACGCAACAGGATTACGGCACGATTGACCAGCGTTTTCTTTCGGTCCGTGCGACCCGTTTGGTTATCCCTGAGCGCGCTGTTGCAGTCGCGTAGTGCCATCTGGTCGCTGCGTTGCTGGACAGCATGCTGGTAGCAATTGGCCGCCGCGCTGTTTCCGACAACAATGGTTGATTGCTGCGCGGATGCGGACCCCATAATCGTCAACGACATCAGGGCCGCGATAATATACCGGTTTTGCATGTTGGTCTCCTCCCATTCCAGGGACGAGGCGTCTGCGCATTTGGCATGGACGCGCAATCGCATCGCCCGGATCAGTGGTAGCACACGGCAGGGGTCAAAAACCGGCGATCACGCGGTTTTGAATTCGTGTTGATCCGCCTCAGGACAGTTCGATAACCTGAAAACGGTCGAGCGCGGCCAGCGGTAAATCCCAATTGGGGCGTTCCTGTGCGGCATCGCGGTAACTGCCATAAGCCCCGCGCATATCGCCGAGCTCCTCAAGAGCGACTCCGCGATTGAACAGGGCCGAAGCGCGTGCTTGAGCGTGATTTTCCAGTGCAAAATTCGCGGCCGTGAGAGCTTCGCGATGGCGTCCCAGATGAATGAGTGCTGCCGCGCGATTGGCCTCAATGTCGGCCGCCAGATCCGGTGCCAGCCGAGAAGCAAAATCAAAATCGCGCAGTGCCAACTCGTAGTCGCGAGCGGCGATTCGAACGACGCCGCGATTAACATGAGTTCGAGCCTTCACTTCGGCCGACATCATTTGGTCCTCGATGGCCGCATTGCAAACGCGAATCGCTTCGCGATCGCCGCGTGAGACGGCGGCGCTCTGGTAGCAGGCCGCTGAGGGTTGTTGACCGATAAACGTCATCTGCGCGTAAGCGGGCGATGCCGCTGCAAGCAGAAGAATGAGTGCCAGTAGTGTTCTACCCATGATCACCTCCCCGTGACCAAATCAGGGGGCCATGCTAGCACAAGATGGGAAAAAACGTGAAATCACCCTGATTTTCGCAGAGTTTTCATCGACATTCTTGGACGAACGCCGTATGCGACAAAAAGGCACTGTGTTTGGCCTGACAGGGATCGTTCACAGTTCTATATTCCGCCGCGAGTGGTGAGGGGGGCCTTGCCAACAATCGCCAGAAGCATTTGGGGAAGCCATGCGTTTCTTGACCGCACTATTCACAAGCTGGATCGCATTTGCGACGGCAAGTTTTGCCCAAGCCGGGCAGCCAACTGATGGAGCGCTGGGTTTCCAGCGAGCCGTAACGCCTGTCATGGAGCAGATTACGGAATTCCATAATCTGTTGTTGATTGTCATTACGGTGATCACGCTCATCGTTCTGGCCTTGTTGCTGTACGTCGTTTTCAAATTTCGGGCGTCTGCCAATCCGGTACCAAAGAAATTCAGTCACAACACGCTGATCGAGATTATCTGGACCGCGGTACCTGTTCTGATCCTTGTCGTTATCGCGGTACCGTCTTTCCGCCTCCTCTACGCGCAGGACGTGATCCCGGACGGGCAGCGAGAATATTATGGCGAGGTCGTTGCTGCGCCGGCCTTCACGATCAAGGCGACCGGCTATCAGTGGTATTGGAGTTATGAATACGCCGATCTCGGCATTGGTGAGTATTTCTCCAACATGATACCCGATGACGAGATTGACCTGGCTGCAGGCCAGTTGCGTTTGCTGTCTGTCGACTACCCTGTCGTTGTCCCTGTTGGCGCAACCGTGCGCATGCAAGTGACGGCGGCGGATGTGATCCACAACTGGGCCATGCCGTCCTTCGGCATTAAAATGGATGCCATTCCGGGCCGTTTGAATGAAACCTGGTTCCGCGCAGACGAGGAAGGCACCTATTTCGGTCAATGTTCCGAATTGTGCGGCCTCAACCACGCCTTCATGCCAATTGAAGTGCGCGTTGTCTCGCAAGAGGCTTTCGACGCCTGGGCTGCTGCTGCGGCTGAAGACCCTGATGCTGCCAACGCCCTGTTGGCAGAATATGAAACCGACCGGCGCGCGACGCGTCTTGCCGCGCGCTGAGGAGAATTTAGATGACTGACGCTGCTGCGCACATCGACGATCACAAGCCGAGCATCTGGAATCCGGCTCGCTGGCTGTTCTCGACCAATCACAAAGATATCGGGACGATGTACCTGATCTTCGCCATTATCGCCGGGATTATCGGCGGGGCGATGTCCGGTGTGATCCGTTGGGAATTGGCCGAACCTGGCATTCAGGTTTTCAACGGCACATCCATTCTGGGTCAATTGGCTGCCAACCCGCATAGCTACAACGTATTTGTCACAGGCCATGGCCTGGTGATGGTGTTCTTTGTCGTCATGCCGGCCATGATCGGCGGCTTTGGCAACTGGTTTGTTCCGCTCCAGATCGGCGCGCCCGATATGGCCTTCCCGCGGATGAACAATATTTCTTTCTGGCTTCTGCCAGCCGCCTTTGCGCTGTTGCTCATTTCTCTCTTTGTGCCGGGATCGGGTGCCGGTAACGGCTTCGGGGGCGGGTGGGTCATCTATCCGCCGCTGTCGACCAGCGGGCATCCCGGGCCATCGATGGATTTTGCGATCTTCTCGCTCCACTTGGCTGGTGCATCGTCAATTCTCGGTGCGATCAACTTCATCACGACGATTTTCAACATGCGCGCTCCGGGCATGACGATGCACAAAATGCCGCTTTTCCCATGGTCCATCCTGGTGACGGCATTCCTGCTGCTGCTGTCCCTGCCTGTTCTGGCCGGCGCGATCACCATGCTGCTGACAGACCGCAATTTCGGGACGACCTTCTTCGATCCGGCTGGCGGCGGCGATCCGGTGATGTTCCAGCATCTGTTCTGGTTCTTCGGTCACCCCGAAGTTTACATCATGATCCTGCCGGGCTTTGGCATGATCAGTCACATTGTCTCGACCTTCTCCAAAAAGCCCGTCTTTGGCTATCTGGGCATGGCGTATGCCATGGTTTCAATCGGCTTCATCGGCTTCATCGTGTGGGCGCACCACATGTACACGGTGGGCATGGCGGTTGATCTGAAAGCCTATTTTGTCGCCGCGACGATGATTATCGCGGTGCCGACAGGCATCAAGATATTCTCCTGGATCGCGACGATGTGGGAGGGCTCTATCGAGTTCAAAACACCCATGGTGTGGGCGATGGGCTTCATCTTCCTCTTCACCGTGGGTGGTGTGACAGGGGTCGTTCTGGCGAATGCCGGTGTCGACCAGTCGCTGCATGACACCTATTATGTCGTCGCACACTTCCACTACGTGCTGTCGCTGGGTGCGGTCTTCTCAATCTTTGCTGGATTCTATTACTGGCTGGAGAAAATGAGCGGCTACAAATACTCTGAAGTCCTCGGGCAGACCCATTTCTGGGTGACGTTTGTTGGCGTGAATTTGATCTTCTTCCCGCAACACTTCCTGGGCCTTCAGGGCATGCCGCGTCGCTATGTCGATTACCCTGACGCCTTCGCCTTCTGGAATGCGGTGTCATCCTGGGGTTATGTCGTGACGGCGATCGGTACGCTGGTCTTCTTCGTCATGCTGGCGGATACATTCCTGCGCAAGCGTCCGGGTGTGGCCAATCCGTGGGGCGAGGGTGGTACGACGCTGGAGTGGACCTTGTCCTCACCACCGCCTTTCCACCAGTTCAGCGAATTGCCAAAAGTCAAAGACGACTCGCATTGATGATGTCCCGGCAGAAATGTCTGCCGGGCGTCAATCTGGAAGTCAGATAAATATGACGACGCCGATCCAATCATCTGCTGCCGACACAGCGACGGCGAGCCCGGCCGAATGGCGTGATTATGTCGCGCTAATGAAGCCGCGCGTCATGACGCTTGTCGTGTTTACCGCGCTCGCCGGTTATGTCGCAGCACCCGCCGCGATCAATCCGGTCATGGCCGCAATTGCGATCTTCGCTCTGGCGCTGGGCGCCGGAGCCGCCGGCGCGCTGAACATGGCGTATGACGCCGACATTGATCTGCGGATGCGCCGGACACGCAACCGGCCCGTGCCACAAGGCAAGGTCAGCGTGGCGGACGCTTACGGTTTTGGTATCGTTGCCAGCGGTCTGGCGGTCATTCTGATGGCGCTCAGCGCGAATTATGTCGCGGCGGGCCTGCTCGCATTCTCGATCTTTTTCTATGCCGTCATCTACACAATGGGGCTGAAGCGCCGGACACCGCAAAATATCGTCATCGGTGGCGCGGCCGGGGCTTTCCCGCCAATGATTGGCTGGGCGACAGCTACAGGCGCGGTGTCTCTGGATGCGGTCATCCTGTTCATGATCATATTCCTGTGGACGCCGCCCCATTCCTGGGCATTGGCACTCTACAAATCCGGCGATTATGCCGATGCGGGTGTGCCGATGATGCCGGTTGCCAAGGGCCCAAAGCGCACGCGGCTCGAAATTTTGATCTATTCACTGATCCTGGTGCCGTTTGCCGCTGCCCCCGTTTTTACCGGGCTGGGCGGTGCTGTTTATGGCGCCTGTGCGATAGGTGGCGGAGCGCTGTTTCTGCTGCTGGCTTTCCGGGTCTGGCGGTCGAAGGCCGGTGAAGCCGGTTCCGCTAAGGACGGCGCGCTCTATGCGGTGCGCACAGGCGACAAGCAGGCCCGCGATCTGTTTGCCTATTCGATTGCCTATCTGGCGCTTCTCTTTGCCGCATTGATCGCCGAACACGGTTTGGGTGCTTATATCAGTCTCGGATTTGGAGCCTGACATGAATGAAACGCCAACACCTGTGTCTCATAGCACCGAAGAGTCCCGCAAAGCCTTTATCAAGGCGCGTGCGGGTCGTAATCGCATGATTGCGTTGGGGCTGGTCGGATTTGCCGTATTGCTGTTCACGATCACGGCTTTGCGCCTGATGCAGAATATTGCTGACCGGGTGCCCGGATGAAGCTCTGGCCGGACACAAAAAACGGTCGCGTCATGGCGACATGCGCATTGGTTGTCGTGTCGATGCTCGGTGCGGCTTACGCCTCGGTACCGCTCTACGATCTGTTTTGCCGGGTGACCGGATATGGTGGCACGACCCAGGTCGCGCAGTATAATGACGAAACTCAGATTCTCGACCGGACCATGACGATCCGGTTCGACGCCAGTCAGGAAGCCGGTTTCCCGTGGACGTTCGAACCCGTTGAGCCGTCGATGACGGTACGTGTCGGTGAGACCTCCCTGGCATATTATCGGGCGACAAATAATACAGATCGCGCGGTGACCGGGACAGCGACCTATAATGTGACGCCCTACAAGGCGGCGCCGTATTTTTCCAAGCTGGAATGTTTTTGCTTTACCGAGCAAACCTTGCAGCCGGGCGAAAGTATCGACATGCCGGTTTTATTCTTTGTAGACGCACTGATTGATGAAGAACCGCGTGCGGATGATGTGACGACAATCACCTTGTCCTACACGTTTTTTGAAGCAGATACTGACGTAGCAACCGCGACCGCTGGTCGCGATGCCGCGCCATAAGATTGATCCGGCGCGCGACGCCGGTTATCAGGGGCTAAGAAACGCCTCGCACTGGGGACTTGCAGGAGACGCGCGCATGGCTGGGCACGCAGTAAAACATGATTATCATCTGGTCGATCCGAGCCCTTGGCCGGTCGTCGGATCCTTCTTTGGTTTTGTGCTCGCATTCGGCGCGATCATATTCATGAAGGGACTGGTTTCCGATCCGGAACACTGGGCCTATTTCTTCATGCACGATGGCTCGCCATGGCTGATGACGCTCGGTTTCCTCGGCATCCTCTACACGATGTTCGGCTGGTGGGCTGACGTGATCAAGGAAAGCCGCGCCGGTGATCATACGCCGGTTGTCGATATTGGCCTGCGCTATGGCATGATCCTGTTCATTGCGTCGGAAATCATGTTCTTCGTTGCCTGGTTCTGGATATTCTTTGAGGGTGCAATCTTCCACGATGTGCGCCTGCTCGAAGGCTGGGATCAGTGGCCTGTCATTGATCCGACGACGGGCCATGTGACCGAAACCTTTGACCCCTGGCATTTGCCGGCGATCAACACGCTCATCCTGCTTCTTTCTGGAACGACAGTGACCTGGGCCCAC
>CAXBKM010000091.1:0-7249 GCA_963976265.1 uncultured Maricaulaceae bacterium | reverse complement strand
GCCCCGAAGCGTTCCAGCTTGCCGGAGACGATGCGCTTTTCGCCTTCGGGTAAAATCTTTCTCAAATAATCAGCTCGGGGGTGAAAGAAGACGAGATTGAGAAATCCGCTCTCGTCAGACATCCGGACCTTGTAAGGACGAAACCGACCGCGCTCCGGGATGAGGTGTGTTTCAACGACCGCTTCAATCGTGACAATTTCGCCTTCCGGGGCCTCGGCGATGCGCGCTTTCAGGCTGCGGTCAATCATTCCGACGGGTTTATGAAACAGCACATCCTTGACATGCGCGCCTGCAACTTTCTCGATCAGGGTTGCGATCCGTGGCCCAACGCCGGGCAGAACGCGGGTTTCACGAAACAGGGGGAAGAGAATCTCCGGGCGCATGGGTGTAGATTGCGACAGCCGAGCGCTTCACGCCAGAGCGATAGCAGCCTATATGGCGGCGCTATGTCGTTCGATCTCGAAAACAAACGCAAGCAATTGGTCTTTCGGGCCGGTCATCGGGGCTTCAAGGAAGCCGATCTGGTCTTGGGCGGGTTTGCCGGTCAGGCCCTGGACGGAATGTCTGCGGCTGAGCTCGACGCATTCGAACGCCTGCTGAGCCATGCCGATCAGGACATTTATGATTGGGTGATGGACCGCGGCACGCCCGAGACCCGCGAATTTGATGATCTGCTGAATCGCATCAAGGCGTTTGTTCGTGCGGGTGGGGCCGTTATTCGGTCATCATGAGCGATATTGATGCCATTGCCCGCGAGCCCGGTCGCGTCGCCGTTGGCGGTGTGCCTGAAGGCTTTGACGCGCTGGTTTTTACCGATGCGGCGCGGCGACGCGGCGGGATATGCCTGTTTGTGGCCCGGGATGAGTCGCGCGCAGCTTCTTTTGTCGCAGCGTGTGAATTTTATGCACCGGATCTGAAACGATTGGTTCTGCCGGCATGGGATTGCCAGCCCTATGACCGGGTTTCGCCATCACCGCGTGTTGCGGCCCGCCGCGCAGGGGCCTTGTCGACATTAGCCCGGCGTGATGCAACAGACTCCAAGCCTCTGATTGTCATCACAACCGTTAATGCCGTCACCCAGCGCGCCGCACCGCGCAGCGTCATGGCGGGCGCAGGCTTTGCAGCGAAACCCGGCGAGATCGTCGATCAGGACGCTCTGAAAGCCTATTTCGCGATCAATGGATATTCGCGGGTCTCGACCGTGATGGAGCCCGGTGATTTTGCCATACGCGGCGGCGTAATTGATGCCTATGCACCGGGGATGAGCGATCCGGTTCGCCTCGACTTTTTCGGGGATTCGCTGGAATCCATCCGCGCTTTCGATCCTGAATCCCAACGTACGCTGCGCCAACTGACCTCTGTGCAGTTTGACCCGGTCAGTGAAGTGCTAATCGATCCCGATTCAATTTCGCGCTTTCGAACCGGCTTTTTGGCGGCCTTCGGCGCGGCACGTGACACCGATACGGTCTACCATTCCGTCAGCGAAGGTGTCCGCGCGTCAGGGGCGGAACATTTCCTGCCACTCTTCCATGAACATCTCGAGACTGTTTTTGATTATGTGGGTAACACGGCGCTGATCGCGTTCGACGGTCTGGTCGATGACGCATTGGCCGATCGTGCGACGACGGTGAGGGATTATTTCGAAGCGCGTCAACATGCCAATGAAACCGGCAATCAGGGCGGGTTATCGACCGCAGTTTTCCGGGTTTTGCCGCCCGATCAGCTTTACAGCCTGAAAGATGATTTCACGAAAAACCTGAGCGGTCGGACGCTTCGTCAATTCTCCAGTTTCAACCAGCCCGGTCTGGAAGACATTAATCTGGACGCCCGGCAGGGCCGCATCTTCACAGCAGAACGCGCTCAGGAAGGCGTGAATGTCTTTGACAGTGTGTGCGACCACGTATTGGCGTTGCGCAAGACCGGGAAGCGCGTCGTTCTGGCATCCTGGAGCGAGGGCGCGTCAGACCGGCTCGGCACTGTGCTCGGTGACCATGGACTAAAAAATATCAGCCGGATCGACAACTGGACCGATCTGGATCAGGCGGGCGGGCAAGCCGTGTTTCGGGCTGTCTTCCCGATAGAGCGCGGCTTTGAAAGTGACGACATTGCGGTCCTTTCCGAACAGGACATATTGGGCGACCGTCTGGCGCGGCCGCGCGGCAAACGAAAATCGGCCGATGTAATCCTGCAGGCCGGGTCGCTGTCAGTGGGCGATCTGGTCGTGCACGTCGATCACGGTCTGGCGCGTTATCTGGGCCTGAAAACCCTGACCGTACAGGACGCGCCGCATGATTGCCTTGAACTGGAATATGCGGGCGCCGCGAAACTCTTCCTGCCGGTTGAGAATATCGAATTGCTGTCTCGCTATGGCTCGGACAGTGACGAGATTCAGCTCGACCGCCTGGGCGGTGTGGCCTGGCAGGCGCGCAAGGCCAAGGCCAAGAAACGCCTTCGCGACATGGCCGATCAACTCATCCGGATTGCCGCCGAACGCCATGCCCGCAAGACCGAAATCATTGATCCGCCGAGCGGCGTCTATGACGAGTTTTGCGCAGCCTTTCCTTTCGCCGAGACTGACGATCAACTCAACGCCATCAGTGATGTCTTCACCGATTTTGCCAGCGGACGACCGATGGATCGCCTCATTTGCGGCGATGTTGGCTTCGGCAAGACCGAAGTGGCGCTGCGCGCTGCATTCGTCGCGGCAATGTCCGGCAAACAGGTCGCGATCGTCGCGCCGACCACGCTGCTTGCCCGCCAGCACTATGCGACCTTCGTAGAGCGCTTTCGCAACTGGCCGATCAAGATACGCAGGCTGTCACGTCTGGTTCCGACCAAAGAGGCCAATGCAACCAAGGCCGAGCTGGCCGACGGCAAGGTCGAGATCGTCATCGGAACCCATGCCGTCCTGTCACAATCGGTCAAGTTCAAACATTTGGGTCTCTTGGTCGTGGACGAGGAGCAGCATTTTGGCGTCAAGCATAAGGAACGCATGAAGGATATGCGCGCCGATGTGCATGTCCTGACCCTGACCGCGACGCCCATTCCACGCACCCTGCAATTGGCGCTGACCGGTATCCGGGACCTGTCGATTATTGCGACGCCGCCCATCGATCGCTTGGCCATCCGGACCTATGTCGCGCCGTTTGATGCGGTGACGATCCGCGAGGCGTTGTTGCGTGAAAAATATCGCGGCGGGCAGGCCTATTTTGTCACGGCGCGAATTGCCGACATTGAATCGCTGGCCGAGTTTTTGCGCGAACAAGTGCCGGAAGTCAGCTTCATCACCGCGCATGGGCAGATGGCACCGGGCCGTCTCGAAGACATCATGACGGCGTTTTATGAAGGCCAGTATGATGTGCTTCTGTCCACGACGATTGTTGAGTCGGGGCTCGACATTCCAACGGCCAATACGCTGATCATCAATCGGGCCGATCGTTTTGGCCTGTCACAACTCTATCAACTCCGTGGACGGGTAGGGCGGTCAAAAACCCGTGCCTACGCCTATCTCATGACGCCCGCCCATCAGAAAATGACCGCCTCAGCCGAGACGCGGCTGAAAATCCTGCACTCGCTGGATTCGCTCGGTGCCGGCTTCACGCTCGCCTCGCATGATCTTGACCTGCGTGGCGGTGGCAATCTGCTGGGCGAGGAACAGTCGGGACATATCCGCGATGTTGGTGTGGAACTCTACCAGTCCATGCTCGAGGAGGCCGTCGCTTCGCTAAAAGGGGATACAAGCGCGGAAGACCACGAATGGTCACCCTCGATCAATGCGGGCGTTTCGGTACTGATCCCCGAAAGCTATGTGCCTGATCTTGACGTGCGCCTGTCCCTTTACCGTCGCCTGTCGCAGCTGGAAACGCGCGATGAGCGGGAAGCCCTGGCCGCAGAATTCATCGATAGATTTGGGCCACTGCCCGAAGAGGTCGAACATTTGCTGCGCGTGATGGCGATCAAGCATTTGTGCAAAATTGCCAATGTCGCCAAGCTGGATGCCGGACCCAAGGGCGCCGTCGTGCATTTCCGCAATGATGAATTTGTCGATCCCGGCGCCCTGATCGGCTTGATGGCGTCGAGCCCTGACGCCTTTAGAGTCCGTCCGGACCAAAAGCTCGTCCTTGTGGGACATTGGCCGGATGGCCGCGATCGCTTGCGCGGGCTGGAACGCGGCATGGCTCGCCTTGCCGATATCGCAACGCGCTTTAAGAAATCTCAGTAATAATTTAAATTACCTTGGCTTTTGGTAATTCCATGTGACGCTGTGCACGCTCAATGACGGCTTCAGCGGTCTCGTCACCATGCGCTTCTATCGCGACAGTTTGAACGGTCAGGCGGAAGGGTTTGAGCGGATCATCGCCTTCAAACGCTGTGCAGTCTGCAATCGCAACAACACGTTCAGCCACGCATTTGGCACCATCACGATCCGTCGTCGGCAGGATGGCAGCAAACAGATCAGGACCCAAACTGGCCGGGCAATCTTCAGCGCGGAGCAGATGGCGCAACATGGAGGCAAATTGCCGACGGGCCGCGCGAACCGACGTGTCAGACTGTGTGTCGTCTGGCGCGCCCAGATGCATCAAAACCAGACCGGTAATCCGTTCGGTCTTGTGTGCGGCATTCAGTAAATCCTGCAAATGGGCGAGCGCAAAGCCCTGTTTGAACAAGCCGGTATCGTCATCGAGTATTTTGGGTGTCCGGCAGGCTTCAAACTCCGCCTTGGCGCGCCGCCGACGACGGCGTTCCTCGGCCAGCAACAGGATACGACCTCGTATCTCATCATCGGCCGCATTTTCCGGCAGAAGGTCGGAGACACCGCGCGCAAAGGCTTCGTCGGTATCATCCTTTAGTCCGGCATGCGCCAGCAGCAGCACTGGCGTATGGTAGAGGCGCGTATTGCGGCGCATGGCCGAGCTGATTGTGAAGGCTACATCGCGGCTTTTCATCGCGTTCAGGACCACGGCATCAAACGGACGCTCGTGCAGATAATCGAATGCCGAATAGGATGAAAATGCTGCAATCACGTCTGCGTCGCCATCGGCAAGGGCATGGCGCAAATTCATAAAACGCGGCGTGGCGTCCCCGACAAAGAGCACGCAGGGACGCCCAAACGTATCGCGCTCATCCTCATTGAACTTGAGACCAAACACCTGGGCGGCGGCACGTCGTCGTACGACGATGTCTTCCATCGTGCGCAAGCGTGACAGGGTTCTCAGGCGTGCAGCGATTTGTGATGCGAGCGCCGGCGAGCGAAGCCAACCATCGGCGCCATGGGGCAGGGGATTGAACTCCGCGAGCGCCAGAACCGGAATATCGCCGCAGGCGGATGCCCTGATGGCCCGTGTGTCCTGCTCGATCTGGTCTGGATTATCGGTGGCGATAATCACGGCGTCCCAGACAGGTTTGCCGAGCAGATCATCGCGAGAATCAGCTTGCCAGTCGCGGATTTGGAATTGCGTGGAATCCATCCCCTTGGTCACACGGGCAATATCGCCGCGTTCGTCGCGGACCAAAATATTGAGCACGCGTCCCATCCATTCCCCTCAGACCGATCTGGCGCTGGCAAAACCTTGTCACAATATCGTCGCTGCGCAAAGCGACCATATGTTCTAGATGCGCAATCAGGAATGCAATCTGGTGACGTTCATATTCGTTCATCCAAGGTTCAAGCACACTGCGGCAGTTTCCATCTTGAGACCGGCGGACACTTTCGTCCCTCGCACGTTCGCCGCCTCTGCCAGGCAACTGGCACAATACATAGCAAACACCGACCGTCCCCAACGGTCGGTGTTTCGCTTTGTGCTTTTGTCAGACTGGGCTATCTGGCTCTGGATGAAACGCCTGCTGAGTCCCATACGTCATTTGCGTCGCCTGTCCGCGATTCTCGCCGGTTGGCCGGTCGTCGGCGTGATCGTGCGCGCCGTGCGGCGCACAATGGCGCGCGAGGTGATGCTGTTTGCCGGTGGGGTTTCTTTCTTCACGCTCCTAGCGCTCTTCCCGGCCATAGCGGTGATCGCTTCGGTTTATGGCTTGATGTTCTCGATTGATGATGCCCAGGCCCAAATTGCACGCTTTGCCGGTATCTTGCCGCAGAGCGCCCAGGATTTCGCATTTGATCAGATCGCCCGTATCGCTGTTGCGTCAAACACATCGCTATCGATTCAGGGCGGGATTGCTTTGCTCATATCCCTGTTCGCTGCGGCACGCGGGGCCAAGGCCCTGATTGCGGGCCTCAATCAGATCGCGCGGGTCGGCGATCTACGAAATATTTTCAAATTTAATCTGGTCGCGATGGGTGTGGTGTTTTTTGGCGGGCTTCTGGTTGTGATGTCGAATGTCGTCATTTTGACCATTCCGGTGATCATTCGGCCTATTTTGCGCTGGCTCGGATTTGCCGAACTGGATTTGGGGACGCTCTTCAATGAATGGACGGTATCGGCCACCGCGATGATTATCGCGCTGGCATTGATGTATCGCTTCGTCATGCGCCGTGCGGGAGAGGTGAGCTGGATGGCATCCTTGATCGGTGCCGGTATTTCAACCGCAGCCTGGCTGGGGATTTCAGCGGCATTCTCCTTCTATGTATCGAGCATTGTTCATCCCAGCGCCTATGGCTCGCTTGGCGCACTGGTGGTGTTTCTGCTTTGGATATACTGGGGCGCGTATGCGGTCTTCTTTGGCGCGGCGCTGGCGATTGAGGTTGATCACCAGGGCCGTCGGCATGAAAACGAACGGGCCGATCCGCCTGATTAGCGTCCTGCAACATTCAAGGGATTGGGCAAGGGCAGGCTCAACGCCCTGTCCAGCCTGATATTATTGGCCCAAGGGACAATCAGATCCAGCGTTTCGCCATGCCGGGCCTCCAGCGCGGCCTCTTCCTCGTCGCGGCGTGCGGAATCGTATTCCTCCTGTGCATCTTTCGAATTCTGTTTGAAGACAGGGCCGTGGGCAATATCGGACAGGGCTTCGCGGCCATGCCTGAATTTGAGGTGCTTTGATATTTCCGCCAACGATGCGGCCGGCGCGGCCAGTAATTCCCGGAAATCCAGAGATGCCGGATGACCCGACCGAGGGTTCGCCAATTGGCTGGTGAATCCTTCCAGCTGATGTCGCCAGATCAACGCAGCGACCTGAAGATCGGTAAAGCCCATGGCCTGTCGTTGCTGTATGGCGCCCAACGCCCCGGGATCGAGTGAGAAAATATTGTATTGCAGGCGAACAAAGCCGCGGCCCGGTTCTCCTTTCTTGA
>CAXBKM010000090.1:0-7417 GCA_963976265.1 uncultured Maricaulaceae bacterium | reverse complement strand
GCGACGGCCTTGTCGAGTAATTCAGCCGCACAATTCAGGCGGGCTGGGTAAGCAGTGTCGGTGGTATTGAAAATGAAGTTCGGCCATCGCTCTGCGTCCGGCAAGCGATCCCGCGCAAAGCTGTCGAAATAGCCGCTCGGCTCCAGTGTCATCGCAATCCTCCCCATTCATGCGCGGTTTGCGTATTGTTGTTATTCGAGTCGCAGACCAATTGTTTTTAAAACACTAGCACGAGCTGTCCCATGACGAGAGAGGTATTCATCTATGACGGGATCCGCACGCCGATAGGCCGTTATGGCGGCGCGCTGGCGCCTGTGCGGGCGGATGATCTGGCGGCTCATCCAATCCGGGCGCTCCTGGAACGACATCCTGATCTGGATGCCGACCAAATTGATGAAGTCATTCTGGGTTGTGCCAATCAGGCGGGCGAGGACAATCGCAATGTCGCGCGCATGGCGGTCCTGCTCTCCGGACTTCCACACACCGTGCCCGGCGTGACGGTAAACCGGCTGTGTGCGTCCGGTCTGGAAGCCGTCGGGCAGGCGGCTCGCGCTATCCGCTCCGGCGAGGCCAGCACCATCATTGCAGGCGGTGTGGAGAGCATGTCACGCGCACCCTTCGTGATGGCGAAGGCGGACACGGCCTATTCACGCAGCGCCGAATTGCAGGACACCACGATTGGCTGGCGCTTTGTGAATCCGGAAATCGAACGGCTTTACGGCGTGGAGTCGATGGGAGAGACGGCTGAAAACCTCGCCGAGGAATTTTCCATTTCCCGCGAGGATCAGGATGCGTTTGCGGCGCGGTCCCAGGCGCTCGCGTGTGCGGCTTCAAAGCAATGGGCCGCACAGATTGCCGCTGTTGAGATCGCGCAGCGCAGGGCCGACCCGACTGTCGTGTCCGTCGATGAGCATCCGCGCCCGGATGTGACGATTAAAGCGTTGGCAAAACTTAGGCCTGCCTTCCGTAAGGATGGGTCCGTCACGGCGGGCAATGCATCTGGCGTGAATGATGGCGCGGCGGCGCTGCTGATTGGAACAGAAAGAACGGATCGCCGACCGCTCGCTCGCATCGTTGCCTACGCGACCGCAGGCGTGCCACCGCGCACAATGGGTATTGGCCCGGTCCCGGCGAGTGAAAAGGCACTCGCTCTGGCGGGGCTTTCGCTCGATCAAATCGACGTGATCGAACTCAATGAGGCGTTTGTTGCACAGGTGCTGGCCTGTACGCGGTCATGGGGGATTGCCGACGATGATGCGCGGCTGAATGCCTGGGGCGGAGCCATCGCACTGGGTCATCCACTGGGCATGAGCGGCGCGCGCCTGGCCCTGACGGCGGCACAGCGCCTGCACGCTGAAAATGGCCGCCATGCGCTCGTCACACTCTGTGTCGGCGTCGGGCAGGGCGCGGCGATGGTGCTGGAGCGGGTTTGATGGAGTCCCTTATCCACCCGCGTCATCGCAGGGCGCGGCGATGGTCCGTGCGATCCAGAATTCCGACGCCAACATGGATGCCGGGGACGTTGCCCCGGCATGACGCAAGACAAAATTAGTTCGGCACCACGGCCGTTGTTTCGATCTCGATCTTCGCGCGCCTCTCCATCAGGCCGGAGACTTCAACAAAAGCCATGACGGGATAATTGCGGCCCATCAATTCTTTCCAGATTGCCCCGATCGCCTTGCCCGCGGCGAGGTATTCCTCGCGATTGGTGACATAGCCGGTCATGCGCACAATGTGTTCCGGTCCGGCTTTCGCTTCGGCTAGCACGGCGAGTGTATTGACCAGCACCTGCCGGAACTGGTCAGCAAAATCGTCGCTGTGAAATACGCAATCCTCATCCCAGCCGATCTGACCGGCGACAAAGACTAATCGGCCTTCGGCTTCGATGCCGTTTGAATATCCTCTGGGACGGGCCCAACCGGGCGGTTGAAGAATGCGCATGACTAGCCGCCTCCGATAATCTGTTTGGCGATGACGACTTTCTGAACTTCCGATGCGCCTTCATAGATCCGCAGCGCCCGGATTTCCCGGTAGAGCGCTTCAGGCACTGAACCTTTTGTGACGCCCAATCCACCAAATATCTGCACGGCGGCGTCAATCGTCGTTTGCGCGGTCTCGGTTGAATAGAGTTTCGCCATGGCGGCCTCGCGGGTAATGCGCGGCGCACCTTTATCCTTGGCCCACGCCGCGCGATAGATCAGCAGGGCGCTGGCATCAATGTTGAGCGCCATATCGGCCAGTTGGCTCTGAACGCCCTGCAAATCAGACAGCGTTCCACCAAAGAGCTTTCGCGACTGGCTGCGCTCCAGTGCTTCATCCAGCGCGCGCCGCGCAAAGCCCAAAGCCGCTGCAGCGACGGTTGATCGAAACACGTCGAGCGTCGACATGGCGTATTTGAAACCTGAACCGGTTTCGCCGATCAGGGCATCGGCAGAAATCCGGCAATCCCTGAAGGCGAGGCGGGCGAGGGGATGCGGCGCAATCGTCTCGATCCGTTCCGCGATTTTCAGGCCCGCATTGTCAGCCTCAACGATAAAGGCACTGATCCCGCGCGCGCCATCGGCCTCACCGGTACGGGCAAAGACGACATAAAAGTCTGCAATGCCGCCATTGGAGATGAAGGTCTTTTAACCATTCAGGACAAAGCCATCACCGTCCCGCTCTGCGCTCAGGGCGAGAGCCGAGACATCCGACCCGGCTTCCGGTTCGGTGAGCGCAAAGGCGGCGATTTTCTTTCCGGCTGCCACGTCGGGCAGATAGGCGCGTTTCTGTGCGTCAGTGCCAAACAGGCTGATCGTACCCGAGCCCAAGCCCTGCATGGCAAACACAAAATCGGCCAGACCGGAGCGATAGGCCAGAGCCTCACGGATCAGGCAGAGCGAGCGCACATCGAGCGTTTCGGTCGCGCCGCCAAAAGCAGCGGGTACGGCATACTTCGTAATCCCGGCACCGGCGAGACTGGAAAGGATGTCGCGGCATTCAGCGTCGATATCACCGTGATGGACGAAACCATGATTTCCGAACTGGCCATCCGCAAACTCGTGCACCTGATCGGCGAGAACACGATGCGCATCGGCCAAAAAGGGCCAGTCGAGATGGGAGCGATCGGCCACGCCTCAGTTTCCTTCAAACACGGGCTTTTCCTTCGCGATGAAGGCCCGGTAGGCGCGCTTGAAATCTTCGGTCTGCATACAGATCGCCTGAGCCTGCGCTTCGGCCTCAATGGCCTGATTAATCCCCATATCCCATTCGGCGTTCAATTGGTTTTTGGTCATCGCATTGGCAAAATTGGGTCCGGCGGCGATACGCGCCGCCCATTTGCACGCTTCACTCATCAGATCGTCACAGGAGACCAGCGTGTTCCAGAAGCCCCACCGCTCGCCTTCATCAGCGGTCATCGTACGCCCGAAGAACAGAAGCTCGCTGGCGCGGCCCTGACCGATAATGCGGGGCAGGATCGCGCATGCGCCCATATCACAACCGGCGA
This sequence comes from uncultured Maricaulaceae bacterium, assembly GCA_963976265.1. Taxonomy (GTDB): domain Bacteria; phylum Pseudomonadota; class Alphaproteobacteria; order Caulobacterales; family Maricaulaceae; genus Hyphobacterium. The sequence continues at coordinate 3,930 of CAXBKM010000090.1, read as the reverse complement.
GGCCGACGCGATTGAACAGGAATGCGCATTTGGCCTCCGGTGTCGCAATGCGCAGATCGCTCGCCATGGCCAGGATCGCACCCGCGCCGACGCAAATACCATCAACAGCGGCGATAGCGGGTTGTGGGCAATCGCGGATCGCCTTGACCAGATCGCCCGTCATGCGCGTGAAATCGAGGAGTTCGGGCATCTCCATTTCTGTCAGCGGCCCGATGATCTCGTGGACATCACCGCCTGAAGAGAAATTCCCGTCGGCACCGGTCAGGATGATGGCTTTGACGTCTTTGGCATAGACCAGCGCGCGAAATGTATCACGCAATTCGGCATAACTTTCAAAGGTAAGGGGGTTTTTCTTGTCAGGGCGATTTAATGTAACAATGGCCACGCCAGCGTCAAATGACCAGAGAAAGTGTTGCGGAGAAAAGGTTTTGGGATCCAGCGTCATTGCTTACGGGGCTCCGCCGTCGAGAGCGATCGCCTGACCATTGACGGTGTAGGAATTGGGGTGGCAGAGCCAGGCCACGGTCTCGGCGACTTCTTCGGGCCTGATCATCCGGCCCTGCGGGTTCATCTGGGTCAATTCGCTGATCGCTTCTTCGCGTGAGCGCTTGGTATTGCTCATAATTGTCTGGATCGCGCCTTCGGCCATATTGGTTTCGACATAGCCCGGGCACACCGCATTGACAGTAATGGGTGTCTGCGCCCACTCCACGGCGAGGGCTTTGGTCATGCCGACGACCGCATGTTTGGACGCGCAATAATGTGAAATGTAAGGGCCGCCACGCAGGCCGGCAATGCTCGCGATATTGATCACGCGGCCATAGTCACTGCCCATCAGATCGGCGACGACCGCCTTGGTGCAGCGAAACACGCCATCAACATTCACATCCTGAATGCGCCGAAATTCAGCCTCATCCAGCTTGTGGAAGGGACGACCCGAGGCAATCCCGGCATTATTGACTAGTATATTGATCGGCCCGTCTTCACGCGCTTTTGCGAAGGCCGCGTCTACAGACGCGCTGTCGGTCACATCACACTGAACGGCGAGGGCGCCGGGAATATCCTTTGCGGCGGCTTCCAGACGGTCGAGCTTGCGTCCCATCAGGACGACGTTCGCCCCGCCTGCGGCCAGGCGCTTGGCGACGGCCAGACCGATGCCTGTCCCACCGCCGGTAATGACGGCGCGCCGCCCTTCAAATTCGCTCATACTTTCAAGTCTCCCATTTCGGCCGCGCGTTCGAGATTGCGCGCCAATTGTGCGATGCCCGCGCCATACTGGTTCGGAATGCCTGCACCTCGATAGCCCAGTTCGGCCGCCGCGCGCAAAGTCCAGTTTGGATCGGCCAGATGTGGTCGTGCCAGGGCGACCAGATCGGCACGCCCTGCGGCCAGGATCGAATTGACGTGATCGGTCTCATAGATGTTACCGACCGCCATCGTCGCGCAGTGCAGCGTATTGCGCACCTGATCGGAAAACGGGGTCTGAAACATCCGGCCATAGACCGGCTTGCCGTACGGCGTAGTCTGCCCGGCCGAGACGTCAATCAGATCGGCGCCAGCATCGATAAAGGCTTGCGAGATCAGAACGGTGTCATCACCCGTTATGCCATCTTCATCCAGCCAGTCGGTTGCCGAGAGGCGCACGGCCATGGGCTTGTCGGCGGGCCACACGGCGCGCATGGCGGTGAAGACTTCCAGCGGATAGCGCAGCCGGTTTTCAAGACTGCCCCCGTACTCGTCGGTGCGTTTATTGGTCGTTGGCGTGATGAAAGAGGAGAAAAGATAACCGTGCGCACAGTGCAGTTCGACCATGTCGAAACCGCATATCAGCGCGCGCCTGGTCGCGGCAACGAAATCATCGCGGACCTGATCCATATCCTCGCGCGTCATTTCGCGCGGCGTCTGGTTCTTCTCGGTCCATGGAACGGGCGAGGGCGCGATGAGCGGCCAGTTTCCGCTTTCAAGTGGGCGACTGTCGCCTTCCCAACTGAGACGGGTTGAGCCTTTCCGGCCCGCATGGGCGAGCTGGATCGCCATTTTGGCGTCGCTGTGACTGTGGACATAATCCACGATCCGCGTCCACGCCGCGACGTGTTCATCGCTATAGAGACCGGCGCATCCCGGGCTGATCCGACCGTCGGCGCAAACATCGGTCATCTCGGTATAGATCAGGCCCGCTCCGCCCATGGCGCGTGCGCCGTAATGGACAAAGTGAAAATCATTCACCAAACCGTCTTGCGCCGAATACATGCACATGGGCGAAACCACGACGCGGTTGGAAAGCTCCATATCGCGCAATTTGAAGGGTGCAAACATGGGCGGGCGCTGATCGGCACCGGCCTTTTTCGCGAACCAAGCCTCGACACCTTCCAGCCAGTTCTTGTCACGCAAGCGCAGGTTTTCATGACTGACGCGCTGCGAGCGTGTCAGCAGGGAATAGGCAAACTGAATGGGTTCAAATCCCAGATAACGATCGAGATGCTCAAACCATTCGGTTGAATTGCGCGCCGCGCTTTGCAGCTTTAATACTTCGACTTTGCGGGTCTCTTGATAGTCGTGCAGGCCCTCGGCCAACGGTTTGTCGGAGGATGTCAGCACATCGGCGAGCATGATCGCGTCTTCGAGCGCCAGCTTGGTTCCTGAACCGATGGAGAAGTGCGCTGTATGGGCCGCGTCGCCCAGCAGCACGACATTGCCGTCAATCCAGGTCTCGCACAGCACGCGCCGGAAATTGAGCCAGGCCGAGCCACGCAGATGCTTGGCATTGCTCATCAGGGCATGGCCATCGAGATAGTCCGCAAACAGGGCTTCACACGCCCGGCAGGTCTCGTCCTGATCCATTTTGCCAAAGCCGAGCCCGTCCCAGGTCTCCTGCGAGCATTCGACAATGAAGGTCGAGAGGTCGTCGTCGAACCGATAGGCATGGGCCCAGATCCAGCCATGATCGGTCGGAACAAAGGCAAAGGTGAAGGCGTCGAATACCTTTTTTGTTCCCAGCCAGACGAATTTGTTGGCGCGCATGTCGATGTCGGGTTTGAACACATCGGCGCGAGATTCCCGGATCGCTGAATTGATGCCGTCGGACGCGACGATCATGTCGCAATCATCAAAAGCCGAAAGATCGCCGGTAATGTTGGTTTCAAAGTGCAGACCAACGCCGAGTTCTCTCGCGCGGTCCTGCAATATGTTGAGCATTCGCTTGCGCCCAATGCCGCAGAAGCCATGACCGCCGGAGCTTTCTTTCGCTCCGTCCAGAAACACGTCGATATCGTCCCAGTGAGCGAGGCAGTCGGAAATTTCTTTCGCGCTGACCGGATCATTGGCGAGCAGATTGTCCATGGTCTGGTCGGAAAAAACGACACCCCAGCCAAATGTGTCCCCGGCCTTGTTGCGCTCATAGACATCAACGACGCACTCCGGATCGCGCAGCCGCATCATGATTGCGAAATAGAGGCCCGCAGGCCCGCCGCCGAGACAGGCAATCTTCATGGCTGACTCCACCCGCTCAAACGTCCTTTTTCGCTTGCGAGTTGAGCCAGCAGCGGGGCCGGGGCCCACCATTTGCCATTGGGTCCATCGGCGTAAGCGCGGACGCGCTCCAGCACATGATCAAGCCCCAGGCTATCGGCATAGCACATCGGCCCACCGCGCCAGCGCGGGAAGCCATAGCCATTGGCGTAAACCACATCGATATCGGACCCGCGCTGCGCAATGCCTTCGCCCAGCAACATTGCACCTTCATTGACGAGGGCGAGGATGCAGCGCTCGACAATCTCGTCAGCGCCAATTTCACGACGCGTGATGCCGTGTTCTTTTGCGATAGCATCGACCATGGCGTCGACTTCGGGATCCGGAATGGGCGCACGTGACCCGACATCATAGGTGTAGATCCCCGCGCCGGTTTTCTGACCCTTGCGGCCCATCTCGACC